>JBAPYD010000150.1:0-1629 GCA_049284555.1 Chromatiaceae bacterium
ACCTGGGGCAGGCCACGCAGGCGGTGCAGCGGGCGTCAGGCGCCGGCCACGGCCCCGGGGCGAACGACGTCGCGGACCTTGCGCAAGGCATCAGTCAACGCCGTCAGCTCGGCCGGCGTGAGCTGCCCGGTGAAGTACTCCTCGACGAGGGCCGCGTGGCCTTCGATGGTGCCGCCGATGCGCTGCTCGCCGTCAGACGTGAGGGCGGCCCAGAACCCGCGGCGATCGTTGAGACAGGTCTCTCGGACGACGAGGCCGTCGCGTTCCAGGCGGTCGATGACTCGGGTGATCCCGCTCGTGGACAACGCGGTCTGGTCCGCGAGGTCCGACATCCGCAACCGGTGACCCGGTGTGCGAAGAAGCCTGAGCAGCACCTCGAACTCGGTCTCGTTGAGGCCATGCTCCTTGATCTGCGGTGCCAGCATCGACCACAGACCCTTGTACGTCTCGACCAGGAGCCCCATGGCGGTCAACCGAGAGTCGTCCAGGCGAGGTTCGGCGGTGGCGATGCTCATGGCATCAGCATACCAGGAATAGTTGCGGCCGCCGATTGTTGTTGCTACACATATCCCCTCAACAACAACCTAGGAGGATGCCATGACCATCACCAGCAACGACCCCCAGACCGCAGCCCGCGAGTGGCACGGTGTCACCGTGCCCACCCCGGGAACCTTCGTGATCGACCCCGCGCACACGCGTGTTGGATTCGTCGCCAAGCACCTCATGGTCACCAAGGTCCGCGGGGCCTTCGCCGATGTGGAAGGCACCGTGACCATCCCGGCCGACCCCCTGCAGGCCAGCGCCGAGGCCACGATGCGGACGGCCTCGATCACCACCGGCTCGGCCGACCGCGACGCGCATCTGAAGTCGGGCGACTTCCTGCAGATCGACGAGTACCCCACGGTCACCTACCGCAGCACAGGCGTCTCCGGCGTCAAGGGCGACGTGTTCACCGTCCAGGGCGAGCTCACCATCAAGGACGTCACCCGCCCCGTGGAGCTGGCCGTAGAGATCGACGGAGTGGCCGCCGACCCGTGGGGCGGCGAGCGCGTCTCCATCAGCGCTCGCGGTGAGATCGACCGGGAGGAGTTCGGCCTCACCTGGAACGTCGCCCTTGAGAGCGGGGGAGTCTTGGTGAGCAAGAAGGTGGTCCTGGAGATTGAGGCCCAGGGCGTGCGCCAAGCCTGATATTGGGGCTAGGCTGAGCCAGGCCGAGCCCCTGGCGCTGACCTCCCCCCGACAGCGCTAGGGGCTCGCGCCATTCGAGCCTCTGCTACTCAGGAGAGCACGATCGCTGGACTAGCCTCGACTGCCGTGACCCCCGCTCTGCGCGTTCGTGAGATCAGTGCCGCCGAGCATCTCGCCTACGTCGCGTCCCGCCCGTCTGTCAGCTTTCTGCAGACACCGGCGTGGGCGCAGGTCAAGCAGGACTGGGGCTCGCAGAGCCTCGGCTGGTACAGCCCCCAAGGTTCACTGGAAGCCGCCGGGCTGGTGCTCTACCGCCAGGTGCCCCGGCTGAAGCGGTACCTGGCGTACCTCCCCGAGGGGCCGGACCTGCCATGGGCCGATGCCGCCGCCGATGGGCGACTCGCCAGATGGCTCGACCCGCTCACAGACTACCTGCGCGGC
>JBAPYD010000151.1:0-1840 GCA_049284555.1 Chromatiaceae bacterium
CCTACGGGGACGACGAGCCCGTGTGCCGCCTGCGTGCCCCGGACGGGTCCCTGCACCCCATCGCCATGAGCCACTATTGGCCGGTGCGGCTGCCGCGCCCGGTGGCGGAGCGGCTGCCCTCCGACGAGCCCATGCTCACCGGCCAGCGGATCATCGACTGCCTGTTCCCTATCGCCCGGGGCGGCACCGCCTCCATCCCCGGGGGCTTCGGCACCGGCAAGACGGTCCTGCTCGAGACAATCGCCAAGTGGTGCAACGCGGACGTCATCGTCTACGTGGGCTGCGGGGAGCGCGGCAACGAGATCGCCGGTCTGCTCGCCGAGTTCATGGAGCTGGAGGACCCGCGCAGCGGCCGGCCCCTGCTCGAGCGCACGGTGGTCATCGCCACCACCCGCAACATGCCGGTCTCCGCCCGGGAGGCGAGCATCTACACGGGGATCACGGTCGCCGAGTACTTCCGCGACCAGGGGCTAAACGTCACCCTGATGGCGGACTCCACCAGCCGCTGGGCCGAGGCCCTGCGGGAGGTCTCGGGGCGCCTCGGCGAGCTCCCCGGCGAGGCGGGCTATCCGGCCTATCTCTCCAGCCGGCTGGCGGACTTCTACGAGCGGGCCGCCCGGGTGCGCACCCTGTGCGGATCGCCCGGATCGGTGACGGTGCTCGGGGCCGTGAGCCCACCCTCGGGGGACTTCTCCGAGCCCGTGACGACCCACACCAAGCGCTACGTGGGCTGCCTCTGGGGGCTCGACGTACGGCGGGCCCAGGCCCGATTCTATCCCGCCATCCACCCGCTCCAGTCCTACAGCGCGGTGGCCGCGAACCTGGCCCGTTGGTGGCACCGGGAGGGCTGCACCCGCTGGGAGGAGCTGCGGCGGCGCTTCCTCACCCTGCTGGAGGACGAGGCGCGGCTGGAGCGCATGGCCCGGATCATCGGCAAGGACGCCATGCCGCCGCGCCAACGGCTCATCCTCCTGTGCGCCCAGCTGATCAACCAGTGCTTCCTGCGCCAGTCCGCCTACTCGGAGATCGACCGTTACGCGACCCCGGCCCGCCAGGCGGTCATGATGCGCCTCATCGGCGGCTTCATCGAGGGCGCGGAGCGGCTCCTGGAGGCGGGGGTGCCGCCGGAGGCCATCGGCGAGGAGCCCCTCTTCCGGACCCTGATGCGCATGGGGGAGGAGATCCCGGAGGGCGACTGGGAGCGCTTCTCGGCGCTGGACAAGGAGCTGACCTCCACCGTGCGCCGGCTCGCCAGCGCCCAGCGCGAGGCCGCTGCGTAAGAAGAAGGCAGTCCGCGAATGAACGCAAATGAACGCCAATATTTGGAAAGCGGCAGTTCGCGGCACTTCGGCCGCTCCTCGGCCCGCGTTCCTATGACACGCCTCCTGTGGAGTTCCGAGGGGCGCGGATGGCCGAACACTCAATTTTCCTATTCGCGTTCATTCGCGTTCATTCGCGGACCCTATTCCTCCCCACTCACCCGGAGCGTCCCCGATGTACGCCAGACTGATCGGTGAGGAGATCGCCCTGCGGGCGGAGGGCCCCCTGCTCTTCCTGCGCCGCAGCGTGGACGTGGGCCTCAACGAGGCCGTCGAGGTGGAGGGTGCCGACGGGAGCCTGCGCCTGGGCCGGATCGCCGCCCTGGAGGAGGCGTCGGTCACCGTGGAGATGCTGGACGACACCGCGGGCCTCGCCCTCATCGGGACCCGGGTGCGCTTTCTGGGGGAGCCCCTGCGCTTCCACGTGGGACCCGGGCTGCTCGGCCGGGTCTTCAATGGGGTCGGAAAGCCCCTGGACGGCGGCCCGCCCCTCGCCGCCCGCCACGCCTACCGGGTGGACG
>JBAPYD010000152.1:0-14160 GCA_049284555.1 Chromatiaceae bacterium
CACCTCCGATCTGCCGGTTGATGACACCTTCGAGTCAAGCACTCGACGGCCGGGTTATGAGGGTCCCCACTTTTTTTCTTTGGGTATAACTGACTACGAGGAAACGGTTAAGACGCGCGTCTTGAGCCGAGGCCTATCCGGATCGCAATCGCCACAGCTCACGCGAGCGGCAGTTACACGATGCAGCAGAGCGGCGATCATTTTGGCGATTGCCCCGAAATACGGCGGTCCGCACTACTGGTTGCTTGGCACGCGCACACGGACCATAGAGGCCCATCGTCTGGAGGAGCGGAAACGACGCGAGGTCAGCCGGTTCCCGGACGATCAGCCTACCCGCATCCCGCCGTAGGACGCGGTACCGCTCGATCTGGCTGCGCTCTTGACCTTGGACCCGGATTGAGTGGAGCCCAGCAGTTCACGCATTCACCTCGGGAGTTCCCCCCGGGAGCGGAATTCCTTGGGCACGCCCCGGGCCTGGAAGGGGCTGGTGGGCGCCCGTCTGCTGCTAGACTGCCGGATCAAGCATCTATCGCTGAGCCTTCACGATGTCCCAGACCGCCCCACGTTTCGCCACCTACGAGGATCTGTTAGAGGTCCCGCCGAATCTGGTCGCCGAAATCCTCAACGGTCGGCTGGTCACGCACCCGCGCCCGTCGCCCCGGCATCTGAGGGCCAGCTCCCGCTTGGGCAGCGAGCTCGATGGTCCGTTCGACCGCGGCCGAGGTGGGCCCGGGGGCTGGTGGATCCTGGACGAGCCGGAGCTGCATCTGGGCACTCAGGTCCTGGTGCCCGACATCGCGGGCTGGCGCCGCGAGCGCCTGCCAAGGCTGCCCGAGACCGCCTGGCTCGAGCTGGCCCCGGACTGGATTTGCGAGGTCCTGTCCCCGGGAACCGCGCGGTTCGATCGGGTGGAAAAGCTCCCTGCCTATGCCGAGGCTGGGGTGGCCCATGCCTGGCTGATCGACCCCGGCCTGCGCACGCTCGAGGCCTTTGTGCTGCACGAGGGCCGTTGGCTCCTACTCGGGACATGTGCCGAAGACGCTCCGGTTTCTCTGCCCCCGTTCGATGCAATTACCTTCGAGCTCGGGTCCCTCTGGGCCGACTGACCCGATCGGCCCGCGCACAGTGGAGCCCCGATCGAGGGCCACACCATTGACCAAGAGATGCCGCGCCGGATCGCCATTCCAGCCCCCCGGCGGGAGATTCCGGTGCTGCGGTCAGCATTGGAACGGTGTTTCGCCCGGAGGGCCCTCGGGGCGCCACCCTCAGCGTTGAGGTTTCGCATGGGGTCGGCATGGCCGGGTCGGGGAAAATGCCGCTCCATGAACCGCCCCTGCCCTTCACTGATTGCCTCTGCCCTCCTGCTGCTGCTCAGCGCCTGCGGCGACTCCGCCGGCCCCGGGGACGGTGACGATCACGACGGGGCGCCGCCCCTGGTCGCCCTGGCCGAGCGCGGAGACCTTGCGGGCCTGGAACGTCTGCTGCGCAAGGATCGCGAGCCGGATGTCCGGGACAGCTGCGACTGGACGCCCTTGATGAAGGCGGCCCTGAACGGCCATCTGGAGGCGGTGGAGCGGCTGCTCGCGGCGGGGGCGACGGTGGACGCGGAGGACAAGGGGGGCTACACGTCCCTCATGCTGGCGGCATCCAACGACCACGCGGCCGTCGTCGAGCGCCTCTTGGCGCAGGGGGCCATGGCGGATCACCAGGAACGCACCCAGGGCTGGACCGCCCTCATCTGGGCGGCGAAGCAGGGACATCGGCAGACGGTCCAGACCCTCATGCACCACCAGGCCGACCCGACGCTCAAGGACCTCAGCGGCCGCACGGCTGCGAACTGGGCCCGCGAGGCGGGGCACCCCGACCTCCTCCCCCTGATCGAGACTGCGAGCGCCCACTGACCCGGGGGTACGGCGCGACCCGGGCCGCGCACCATCGACCCGCCCCTTCGCCCTCGGCCCTCGCAACTAGCCACTCTCCACCGCGCTATCATCTCGCCATGCCAAGCCTGCGCGAGAAGATGGCCGGGCACGGATTCGAGTCCAACGACGACTACGAATTCCAGGTCCGCTGCCTGCTGGAGAGCCCCACCCGGGGGCTGCGCACCCTCAACATCGAGGGCGATTCGCAGCGGCGCAAGACCGCCTTCGCCCACGCCCTGGCCCGGGCCCTGGAATTCCCCCATTGCCTCTATCATGACTTCACGGAGCGGCACCCACCCCTGCCGGACCTGATCCTGCCCCCCAGCAAGGACGAGCTGGGCCGCGTGGAGCCCCCGATCGAGCCCCTGGACCAGACCGTCAGCGAGGCCTGCGCCCAGAGCAAGGGAGAGCCCACCATCCTGATCCTGGACCAACTCCAGGCCGCGGACTTCCGGGAGCACATCCGCATCCACCGCCTGATCGCGGACTGCGCCTGGGAGGTCCGGGGGGGACACTACTACGCGAACCCGCGGAACCTGCTCCTGTTCCTGATCTCCGAGACGCCGCTCTACCACTCCCTCCAGAAGGACAGCTTCCGGGTCTGGATCAGCCGGGTCTCGGAGCGCCGGATCGCGTACCGACCCGGCGATTTCGGCCTCGGGCCGGAGGCCGAGCCCCTGTTCCAGGCCCTGGGCACCCTGTTCACGGCCCTCGGCGCAACCCCGACCCGCAGCGAGCTCACTTATATCCTCAACGACTTGCAGCTCCATGTGCGCAACGCCGAGCACCTGAGGCTCAGCCTGTTCGGGCGCAGCGAGTCGATAGGACGAGAAGCCCTGACCGATCCGGACCTGGCCGGCCCCCTGGAGGCGGTGGCCGAGGCCGCCCAGAACCTGCTGGTCGGGGAGCACATCGAGCTGAGGGGGGACTGACCGCGCTTGTGCCGGGGCCGCCGCGCCCTCAGCTCAGGTTGGTGGCCAACGAGCCAGGGCGAACCCAATCTGTCACGGGATCACGAGATGAACCGAAACGCGCGAATTGAGGCCGCGGTGAGCGACGCCTTGAACCCCCTGCACCTGGAGGTGGTGGACGAGAGCCATATGCACTCTGTCCGCGAAGGTGCGGAATCCCACTTCAAGCTGCTGGTGGTCAGCGAGCGGTTCGCCGGCCAAAACCTGGTGGCCCGCCATCGGGCGGTGAACACCCTGCTGCGCCCGGAGTTCGAGTCGGGCCTCCACGCCCTGGCCCTGCACACCTGGACCCCGGAGGAGTGGTTCGAGCGGGGCGGCAGCGCCCCCGAGTCACCTCCTTGTCTCGGGGGCTCGAAGTAGGGGCGCCCAGCCTATCGCCAGGTGCATCCGGGTGGCCCCACGGCCCCCACAGGGGCGTTCGTCGAGTCGGCCTAACGTCCGTCGACCGTCAACGCCGTCGAGGGGCTCGGTTCGGAATCCGCCGGGGCCTGGGCCAGCTCTCTCCTGCGCCAGATCAGATAGATCGCCGGTATCACGAAGAGGCTCAGGAGCGGCGCGGTGATCATCCCGCCCACCATGGGCGCGGCGATGCGACGCATGACCTCGGACCCCGTGCCGGCGCCGAGCATGATCGGGAGTAGGCCGGCGAAGATGGTGGCGACGGTCATGGCCTTGGGGCGCACCCGCATGACCGCGCCTTCCATGATGGCGGCCTTCAGATCGGCCAGGCTGCCCGACCGACCCTCGAGCCGGCGCTGCGTGAGGGCGTTGTCCAGGTACAGGAGCATGACGACCCCGAACTCGGCCGCCACCCCGGCGAGGGCGATGAAGCCAACGGCCACCGCCACGCTCAGGTTGTATCCCAGCAGATAGATGAGCCAGAAGCCGCCGACCAGGGCGAACGGCAGGGAGACCATCACCAGCAGGGCCTCCGAGGCCCGTCCGAAGGTGAGATAGAGCAGGATGAAGATGATGGCCAGGGTGAACGGCACCACCTGGGCAAGCTTCTCCTTGGCGCGGGACATGTACTCGTACTGACCGGACCAGGTGATTGAGTAGCCGGGCGGAAGCTCGACCTCCTCCTGCACCCGCGCCTGGGCCTCGGCCACATAGCTGCCCACGTCCCTGCCCCGGATGTCGACGAAGGTCCAGCCATTGAGCCTCGCGTTCTCGCTCTTGAGCATGGGCGCCCCGTCGACGATCTGCACCTCGGCGATCTGGCCCAGGGGCACCTGGGCGCCGGTGGGGGTGACCAGGGGGAGCTCCCGCAGCTTCTCGACGTCGTCCCGCTGCTCCCGGGGGAACCGCAGATTGACCGGGTAGCGCTCGAGCCCCTCCACCGTCTGGGTGATATTGATGCCGCCCACGGCCGCCGCCACGATCTGGTTGATATCCTCGATGTTCAGCCCCACCCGGGCCGCCTCCAGGCGGTTGGGACGGACCTCGATATAGCGCCCGCCGGCCACCCGCTCGGAGAAGGCGGAGGCGGTGCCCGGCACCTGCAGCACCGCGCGCTCCACGTCCTTGCCGATGCGCTCGATCTCCTTGAGGTCCGGGCCCGCGATCTTGATGCCCACCGGGGTCTTGATGCCGGTCGCGAGCATATCGATGCGGGTCTTGATGGGCATGACCCAGGCATTGGTGAGCCCGGGGAAATCCACGGTGCGGTCCAGCTCCTCGATGAGCCTGTCCACCGTCATGCCGTCGCGCCACTGCGACTGGGGCTTGAGCTGGATGACGGTCTCGATCATGGTCAGGGGCGCCGGGTCCGTGGCGGTGTCCGCCCGGCCGATCTTGCCGAAGACCCGCTCGACCTCGGGTAGTGTGGCGATCAGTCGGTCGGTCTGCTGGAGGAGCTCCTGGGCCTTGCCGATCGAGAGCCCCGGCAGGGTCGTGGGCATGTACATCAGGTCACCCTCGTAGAGCTCGGGCATGAACTCCGAGCCCAGTCCCCGATGCCAGGACGCGATCACCGGGATGCCCCGGGTGGCCTCCCGCCACCCCTGCGCGACGCCCTCCTGCCAGCGGGCGATGGCGGCGACCGGCCGTCGAACGGATTCGTCCCCACGCACCAGGGCCGCTGCCCTGAAAGGCCACTTGAGGGGCTCCAGGAGGCCGCCGATGCCGTAGAGGGGGATCAACAGGGTCGTGAACAGCAAGACGGACACCAGAATCGTCGTCTTCGGCGCCGCCAGGACCCCCCGCAGCAACGGCCGGTAGAGCCAGATCAGCAGCCGGTTCAGGGGATTCGACTCTTCCCGCGGGATGCGTCCGCGGATGAAGTAGCCCATGAGCACGGGGACCACGGTCACCGCCAGACCCGCCGCCGCGGCCATGGCATAGGTCTTGGTGTAGGCCAGCGGTGCGAACAGCCGCCCCTCCTGGGCCTCCAGGGTGAAGACCGGCAGGAAGCTCAGGGTGATGATCAGCAGCGAGAAGAAGAGTGCGGGCCCCACCTCGACGGCGGCGTTCGTGATCACGGTCCAGTGCTCCTGACCCTTGGGGCCGTGGCCGTGGGCCTGGCGGTACCGCTCCAGGTGCTTGTGCGCGTTCTCGATCATGACGATCGCCGCGTCCACCATGGCCCCGATGGCGATCGCGATGCCCCCCAACGACATGATGTTGGCGTTGATGCCCTGGTGGCGCATGATGATGAAGGCCACCAGCACCCCCAGGGGCAGGGTGATCATGGCAACGAAGGCGGAGCGCGTATGGAACAGGAACACCAGGCACACGAGGGCGACGACGATGAATTCCTCGATCAACTTGTGCTCTAGGTTGTCCACGGCGCTGTGGATCAGCTCCGAGCGGTCGTAGGTCTCGACGATCTCCACCCCCTCGGGCAGGCCCGGCCGAAGCTCATCGAGCTTCCGCTTGACCGCCGCGATCGTTGCCAGGGCGTTCTCCCCGAAGCGCATGACGACGATGCCGCCGGTGATCTCCCCCTGCCCATCCAGGTCGGCGACCACGCGCCGCATCTCGGGACCGATCTGCACCGTCGCGACGTCCCGCAGCAGGATCGGGGTGCCGCGGGGGTCCAAATCCACGGGGATGGTCTCGATGTCCTCCAGGGACTCGATATAGCCGCGGGTCCGGATCATGTACTCCGCCTCGGCAAGCTCCACCACCGACCCGCCAACCTCCCGGTTGGCGTTGCGGATGGCGGCGCTCAGGCGCGCCAGCGGTATGCCGTAGGCACGGAGCTTCTCGGGGTCCGCCACCACCTGATACTGGCGCACCATCCCGCCGACCGTGGCGACCTCGGCCACGCCCTGCACCGTCTGCAGCTCGAGCTTGAGGAACCAGTCCTGGAGGCTGCGAAGCTGGGCAAGATCGTGCCGGCCGCTGCGGTCCACGAGGGCATAGCTGTAGACCCAGCCCACGCCGGTGGCGTCGGGTCCCAGCCTGGGCTGGACCCCGGCCGGAAGGCTCGACGCCGCCTGGTTGAGATACTCCAGCACCCGGGAGCGGGCCCAGTAGATGTCGGTTCCGTCCTCGAAGATGACATAGACGTAGGAGTCGCCGAAGAAGGAGTACCCCCGCACCGTCTCGGCGCCGGGGACGGCGAGCATGGTGGTGGTGATGGGGTAGGTGACCTGCTCCTCCACCACCCGCGGCGACTGTCCCGGGAAGGGCGTGCGGATAATGACCTGCACGTCGGAGAGATCCGGGATCGCGTCGAGGGGAATCTGGCGGAGCGAGAGCATCCCCCAGGCCGTCAGCAGCAGGGTGGCGAGCAGGACCAGGAAGCGGTTTCGGACGGACCACTCGATGAGCTTATCCATGGGGGTCTCCGATCAATGCGGGTGATCCGCGTGGGAGACGGACGGCTCCCCCGTGGGCGCCTGCGTGTCCTCCATGCGCATGAAGCTCGCCTGGAGGCTGGATTCGGAATCGATGAGGAACTGACCGGAGACCACGATCGCGTCCCCCTCGCTCAAGCCCGAGAGGATCTCCACCTCGTCGCCCCGCTGCATACCGGAGACCACGTCCACGGGCTGAAAGCGACCGTCCCCCAGGGCCTTGACCACCGTTTCCCGCTCCCCCGTGACGATCAGGGCCTGCCGCGGGATCTTCAGCGCGCCTTCTTTGGGTCCGCCGAAGATCACCACATCGGCGAACATGTTCGGCTTGAGGCTCAGCTCCGGATTGGGAAAGACCAGACGTACCCGAAGGGTGCGGGTCTTGGGGTCGAGGTCCGGGTACAGATAGTCCACCAACCCTTCCCATTTCCTGCCGGGATGGGCGGGGACGCTGATCTCGGCGTGCAGCCCGGGCTCGATCCAGGCGATCTGGTGCTCGAAGACATCCACCATGACCCACACCTGGCTGAGATCGGCGACGGTGAACATCTCGCTGCTCTCGGTGACGAACATGCCCTCCCGGGCGACCATCTTGGTGACGATACCGTCGATGGGCGCCAGCACGGGCACGGTGTTGCGGGTCTCTTTGGCACGTTCGATGTCACGGATGACGGGCTCCGGCACGTCGAGCAGGCGAAGCAGGTTCCGGGCCTTGTCGACCCTGTCCCGCCTGACGCCGCTACCCGGCTCCAAGGCAATGAGGAAATCCACCTGGGCCGATAGAATGTCCGGAGAGTAGATCTCAGCGAGCGCCTGGCCCTTGGTCACGGGCTCTCCCTCGGCGCGCAGTTTCAGGCCCTCGATCCACCCCTCCGCACGCGGGTGCACATGGGCGATCCGCGTCTCGTCATACTCGACCCGGCCAACCGTGCGGATGTGCTTCCACAGGGTCCCCCGCTCCACCTTCGCGGTCCGCACGCCCATGGTCTGGACCACGGCACCGCTCAGGCGGACCTCCGGATGCTTGCCGGTCATGGGGTCCATCATCTTCTTCACCAGCGCCATGCCGCAGATGGGACAGGTACCGGGCTCGTCCTTCACGATCTGAGGGTGCATGGGGCACACATACTTGGGGTCCAGGTGCTTCAGGGCGTGCCCCATCGCCGTGTCGCCCAGGGCCTGCTCCAGGGATTCGCCGGGGGGCGGCGCCCCCTGGTCGCAGCCCGCGACGAGTGCGAACGAAAGCGCCAGGGCGACCCTCGTTGTGGGACCCGCGGCGAGGCGGGCAAGGGGTGAACGGGACATGGCTGTCACCTCCGGGGATCACGGCGGCACTGCCGCGCAATCGAACAACCCGCCGGTCGGCAACGGGCTACACCGTTAGCAGACCGATGGCGGATACCGTCGTTCGGGAGGGATCAGACGATTGGAGGTCGGTGGATGGCGTCGGGGGCGAAGTGGTCGACGTGGGGATTCACCAGGACCGCGGACACGGAACAGACCGCCGGAAGCGCAAGCGCGGGTGGGCTGGCGGCGAGGGCAGGAACACCGACGGCCAGGTGCAGGACGCACTTCTGACAGTCGAGGAGACGAACGGGATGGGCCTGGTCGCCTTGCTGGTCCCCCGCGGAATGGAAGGGACAGGGAGCCGAGGCGGCGAGCCCGATCGCTGCCTCATGCCGGCAGCCGAGGGTAACCGAGGCCCACAGCTGTGCCTGCATGACCAGCAGGCACATGAGGAGCACGGACCGCGAGAGGCGCCGAGACAGCTTCATGGGTGGGAATATAGGTCTCGTTGGTCCCGCGAACAAGCAAGCCACACGTGAAGCGCCGATCACTCGCGCTTCCAGCGCGGGCCGAGGATGGCACGTGATTCAGCGTCTCCAAGACCCACGCCGCCCCACGACGATTGGCACGCGCAGTCAATCAATTGTCCGCCTCTGTCAAGGAACACCACACCGCGCACCGCTAGGATGTGTCCGCACCTACGAAGGGCGCACGGCCTCCGGCAAACGGAGAGCACCGACGGGGCGGTGTCGAGCGGCAGCGCAAGCCGGGCAATCAGAAGAATCCGGCCGCTGCCGCACCCCGACTGACGGCCCGAGCGGCTCAGGGTGACCGCGCGACCGCGACGACCGTTCGGCTCGAAGCGCGCAGCGACCAGCGCCGCGATCGCTCTCGACGCCCCTTCCGGGACACGACTTTACCCTGAGCGCCCAACCCCTTATGCTCCCCGGTCTTATGCCCGCCCCCGGCGGGGCCCATCATCCCCCGGACGACGAGAGCCCACCACATGACCGTCTGCAGAGAGATCAAGCACTTCTCTCGAACCCACGAGCGAATCGCCGACTTCTTCTCGTTGCTCGCCCTGGCACTCCTGCTCGCCACCGTCTGGGTGGTGCTCAGCTACCACCAGCAGGTGCTCGCCTGGATCTCCACCAATGTCTTGCTGCACACCCCGCTCGTGGTGCTCGCGCTCGTTGCGGACATCTTCCTGATGCTGGGACTGCTGGCGGTCGGCTCCGCGCGCTTCGGCGAGGACAACGAGCGGTGCTTCGGCACCTTCCCGGGACGCCGCAACTTCCGCTCCAAGACCGGCCTCTTCGGTGCCTGGATCGCCCACATGGAGAACGTGGGTAAGAAGCACCGGTGAGCGGCAATCCCTCGTCGAGGTATCGGATCGTCGCCCCAAGCGGAGACCCGGGGGACTCCCCGGCCCCTACGAGCACCGAGCACACGATGACGGGTCGGCCCCGGCGCAGAAGCTGCTGAGCCCATGAAGCTGCTGATCGATTTCTTCCCGATTCTGCTGTTCTTCGTCGCCTACAAGCTGCAGGGGATCTATGTGGCCACGGGCGTGGCCATCGCCGCATCCGCGGTCCAGGTGGCCTGGATCTGGGCACGCCGACGCCGCGTCGAGCCCATGCACCTCGCCACCCTGGGGCTCCTCGTGGTCTTCGGTGGGCTCACCATCGCCCTGCAGGACCCCCTCTTCGTCATGTGGAAGCCCACCTTGGTGAACTGGCTCTTCGCCGCGGTCTTTCTCGGCAGCCAGTGGGTCGGGGGACGCCACTTGATCGAGCGCATGATGTCCCACGCCATCGAGGTGCCCGGGCGCATCTGGACCCGCCTGAACCTGGCCTGGGTCCTGTTCTTCCTGCTCTCGGGTCTCGCGAACCTCTTCGTGGTCTATGTGGCCAGCGGTTTCTACGAATCTCGCCAGGCCCTGATCGCCGCCACGGGAAAGGACGAGATCGATCTCGCCACCTGCGCCGCCCACTTCTCCGGACAGCTCCTGGCGCTCTGCAACGACGCCCACAGTCGAGAAGAGGTCTGGGTCAATTTCAAGCTGTTCGGTATGATGGGACTCACCATCCTGTTCGTGATCGCCCAGGCCTTTTATCTGGCGCGCCACGTCAGGGACGAACCTCAGGCCGCGGAGACAAACTGACGTGCTCTATGCCATCCTGGCCACGGATCGACCCGGCAGCCTCACCGCCCGCCAGAGCGCGAGACCGGCCCACCTCGAGCGCCTCCGAGCCCTTCAGGAGGATGGGCGGCTGATTCTGGCCGGCCCCCATCCCGCGATCGACAGCCCGAACCCCGGAGACGCGGGCTTCACGGGATCCCTGATCGTCGCCGATTTCCCCGACCTGGAGGCAGCCCGGACCTGGGCCGACGCCGACCCCTATCGGGCGGCAGGCGTGTACGAGGAGATCCAGGTGAAGCCCTTCAAGCAGGTCTTCCCCGCCTGAGCTCTGCCCGCCCAGCCCAGACACACCCGGCAGAGGCCGGGCCCCAAACGGATACAGAACCCCTGAGGCCGGCCCCGCCGGCGCCAGCTCCGATACGATCGATACACCACGAAGGAATACCAGCCACCATGACCAAGACGCCCATCGCCGCGCTCCTCGCCGTCCTCCTCACCACCGGAATCGGCCAGGCCCAGGACACGACCCAGGAGACATCTCCCGCGGGTGATGTGAACATCGCCACCGTCAACGGCACGCCCTACTCGTTGGAGCTCTTCCGCATGTTCTACATGGAGCGGATGCAGGAGACTCAGCACCAGAACGACGAG
Organism: Chromatiaceae bacterium; assembly: GCA_049284555.1. GTDB lineage: Bacteria > Pseudomonadota > Gammaproteobacteria > Chromatiales > Chromatiaceae > Thiodictyon. The sequence goes on from JBAPYD010000152.1 coordinate 10,778, forward strand.
GCCTTCCAGCAACAGGCATTCAACGAGTTCATGAGTCTGGTAGTCGCCTCCCAAGAGGCCGAGAAGCGCAAGCTTCAGGACGATCCCGGGGTCACCACCGCCTTGGAGCTCCAGAGACTCAAGGTGCTCTCGAACGCCGCCGTTGCGGCGATGTCCCGGGAGGTCGAGGTCAGCGACGAGGAGCTGAAGCAGGCCTATGAGCAGGTCAAGAAGCAGGCGGAGCGCACGGAGTACAAGGCGCGCCACATCCTGGTGAAGGACGAGGCGGAGGCGAAGAAGCTGATCAAGGAGCTCGACAAGAAGGTGGACTTCGCGGAGCTCGCCAAGAAGCATTCCCTGGGCCCCACCGCGAAGAACGGGGGCGAGCTGGAGTGGTTCGACCAGAGTCAGATGGTGCAACCCTTCGCGGAAGCCGTGGCCGCCATGAAGCCCGGCACCTACTCCAAGGAGCCGGTGCAAACCCAATTCGGCTGGCACGTCATCAAGCTCGAGGAGACGCGTATGGCGGAGCCCCCGGCCTTCGAGGACATCAAGCCGCAGCTCACCGCTATGGTGCAGCGACAGAAGATCGGCGAGCAGCTCATGGCCATGCGTGACAAGGCCCTGGTCGAGCTCAACGAGGACATCGTCAAGGTCAAGCCCAAGGACGAGGCGGCCCCCGAGACGCCCAAGCCCGAGGAAGACAAGGGCAAGGCCGAGAAACAGTAGACCGACTCCCTGCACGCCCAAAACGCCGATCACGAGAGGCTCATGAAGCAGTCCCCCGCGATGTCCCTTCTGTCCCCCTGGCTCCTCTGCCTCCCCCTGGCGCTGTCGGGGTGGTGGTCCGCCCCGTCGGCCGCCGGACCCGTCGACCAGGTCCAGGGCCTGTCGAGGGCGAGTCTGCTTGTCCAGGAGGTCGGTCGGTCCCTGGTCTCCTATAACGCCGATCGTCCCATGGTCCCCGCCTCCACCATGAAGGTGCTGACCTCCCTGGCGGCCCTGGAGACCTGGGGCCGGGGTCATCGGTTCGAGACCGACTTCTATCTGGACGGCTCTGGCTGGCTTTGGGTCAAGGGGCTCGCGGACCCCTACCTGGTCTCCGAGGAGTTGGACCGGATCGCCCAGGGACTCAAGTCCAAGGGGGTGCGGGACGTCAAGGGGATCGGCCTGGACGACAGCTTCTTCGCGCCCGACGTGGAGATCGCCGGGCGCTCCTCCAGCGATAACCCCTATGACGCGCCCGTGACCGCGCTGGCCGCGAACTTCAACACCGTGAGCGTGGTGCGGAGCGGCTCCAAGGTGAGCAGTGCCGAGCCCCAGACCCCCCTCACCCCCATGGCGCGGCGCCTCGGGTCGGAGGGCGGCGCCGGGAAGAAGCGGGTGAACCTGCAGCAGCGCACCCTGGCGGTGGGCTACTTCGGGGAGCTCCTGGCCGCAAAGCTCAGGGGCGCCGGGATCGAGGTCGGCGAGGGGCAGCGCAACGCCCCGGTCCCCCGCGGCGCCAAACGGGTCTACCGTCACCAGAACAGCCGAACCCTGGCGGAGGTGGTGGGACCCACCCTGGAGTACTCCAACAACTTCGTCGCCAACGCCCTGTTCCTGCATCTGGCAAGCCCCGACGGCAAGGGACGGGTCAGCATGGCCGCGGCCCAACGCGCCATGACCGACTTCGCGCGACGCCGCTTCGGCTGGCGGGACTTCACACTCGAGGACGGGGCCGGGCTGTCCCGGGGCAACCGGCTCTCGGCCCGTCAGCTCGTTGAGGTCATGGAGGCCTTCGCCCCTTACCGGGATCTGATGCCGGCCCAGGACGGGAACAGTGCCGTGCGCGCCAAGACGGGCACGTTGCGGGGCGTGAGCTGCTACGCGGGCTACGTCCGGCGGGGCGGCGCCTGGGAGCCTTTCGCCCTCATGATCAATGAGCCCGTGGACTACAATTTGAGGTTGCGGGTAGCGAGCGCCCTGGTGCGTTAGACCCGCGGGGGCAAGGTCCTTCCCGGGGGTCTGGCCCCAACGATGCTCGGTCGCCCAACGCGCCGGCGCTGCCAAAGCCCCCGCTAGAGAGGACCCGTGCACGACCTTTATGTGCCGCCGCCCTGGTATCGCGACCAGATGTCTCTGCTGTGCCTCGCGCTGGCGGCCCTGCTGCTTGGCGGCTGCGCGGCGATTCCAGAGACCCCGTTGCTGCGGCCCCAGCCCCAGCCCCAGATCCCCGCGACCTTCCGGAAGATCGGCACCGAGTACCCATCTCTGGCCCCTTTGATGCGCCGGGTGACCCCCGCCGTGGTCAATGTGGCGGTGGAGGCCGTGGTTCCGATCGAGGATCATCCGTTCCTTCAGGACCCGGACTTCCGCCGCTTCATGGAGCGCTTCGGCATCCCCGTCCCAGAGGAGGGTGACACGGAACGGCGCCAGAGCGTGGGCTCTGGCGTCATCGTCGATTCAGCCCGTGGCTACATCCTCACCAACCACCACCTCCTGGAGGGGGCGACCGCCATCGAGGTCACGCTCAAGGACCGGCGTAGCTATCAGGCCGTGCTGCTGGGGGCGGACTCGGCCACCGACCTGGCGGTGCTCAAGATCCCGGCGACCAACGTCGAGCCGCTGCCCTTGGGGGACTCGGACGATCTCGAGGTGGGCGACTTCGTGCTCGCCATCGGCAACCCCTTCGGCCTCGGCCAGACGGTCACCTCGGGGATCGTCAGCGCCGTTGGACGCAGCGGTATCGGCGACAGCGAGCTGGGGGAGCTGGTCCAGACGGACGCCTCCATCAACCCGGGCAACTCCGGCGGTCCACTGGTCAATCTGGCCGGGGAGGTGGTCGGCATCAATACCGCCCTGATCGGGCCCACCGGCGGAAACGTCGGGATCGGTTTCGCCGTGCCGAGCAACCGGGCCCGGGCCGCCCTGCAACGGGTGCTGCGGGGGCAGTGAGCCGCCGCGCATGGCACCATCCAGGGGCATCCGACTGCCTCTGGAGATCCCTCGCCCGGACGGGAAACCCAATAAGCCCGCGCTTCCCTAGGGATCGAGAAAGAGCGAGCGGTCGGACCGCCCGGAGCGTAGCCAGCTCTCGAGACGGGCGAGCAAAGCCGGCGACTCTCGGTCAGGTTTGACCCCCTTGGGCCTGGTTGCCTTCCTCTTGATAGCCAGAAGCTTCGGGTCTCTGGGCGAGATGGTGAGCCCGCGGTCAGCAAATCGTCTCGCCCCCCTCAGATCCCCCTTGCGTAGCCGCTGCTGGGCCAGCCCCTGATAGCGGGTCACGATACCCTGCACACCCGCGCGAGCCTTCGGGTTTCCGGGGTCGAGACGGAGGGCCGCGCGATAGTGGCCGTAGGCGTTGTCACCCGCGGGCACCGTCAGACGGTTGCGGTCCATGGCCCGCTCGGCTTGCGCCAGGA
>JBAPYD010000153.1:0-2739 GCA_049284555.1 Chromatiaceae bacterium
CTGCCCCCGCGGTGGTGAGCATCTTCACGACGCGGGTGGTTGCGGAGACGCGGCCGCCCCAGGAGCAGCGCCGCCCCTACCCCTATGGGCCGCAGCCGTTGGTCCCCCAGGAGACCCGGGAGACGGGGCTCGGATCCGGGGTCATCCTGAGCGAGGACGGGCTCATCCTGACCAATCGCCACGTGGTCGAGGGGGCCGAGAGCATCCGGGTGATCCTGGCGGACGGGCGTCGCCCCCAGGTCTCCGTCCTGGGCGTCGATGGGGAGACCGACCTCGCGGTGCTGAGGGCGAATGCCACGGACCTTCCGACCGCCCCCATCGGGGACCCCCGTGGCCTGCGCGTGGGGGACGTCGCGCTCGCCATCGGAAACCCCTACGGCATGGGGCAGACCGTCACCCAGGGCATCGTGAGCGCCACCGGCCGGGCGGGATTGGGGATCGCCTCGATCGAGAACTTCATCCAGACGGACGCCGCCATCAACCCTGGCAACTCCGGTGGTGCCCTGATCAATACTCGCGGCGAGCTGATCGGCATCAACACCGCCATCTACTCCGAGTCCGGCGCCTCCGGGGGCATCGGATTCGCCATTCCCTCGGACCTGGCCCTGGAAGTCGCCCGCTCCATCGCGGCCCAGGGGCGGGTCCACCGCGGATGGATCGGGATGAACGGCCGCAGCGTCACCCCCGAGCTCGCGGAGGCCTTCGCCCTGCGGGCCCCCCACGGGGTCCTGGTCTCCTCGACCCTGAGGGACAGTCCCGCGGAGCACGCGGGACTGCGTCCGGGGGATGTCGTCACCCGGGTGGGAGATCGCAAGGTCGCGACGGTGCAGGAACTCCTGGACGCCGTTGCCGGGACCGGCCCCAACCGTCCCCTGTCTCTGGAGGTCTGGCGCGGCAGCCAGCGGCTCGAGACCAGCACCGTCACCGCCGAGCGGCCGTACAAGACCGATTAGCCTCTGGCGCTGGACCCGGGCCGGCGCTGTTTCCATGCGGCTAACCCCGCGGCGACGCCGACATTTCCCCCGAGATTTCGGTGCCCGACGACGGTGCGGATGGGATAGACTGGGCGTTTCGACGCGATGCCCCCGTGTGTCCCTGGCCCGCGTTCATCCCCCGGCCGCCGCGCCGAGGCGAGCTGAACGCCACTGGGCTCCGCGACGCCCGAGCCCCCCGCCAGCGCTCGGTGGGGGCGCGAGGGGCCCGGTCTTTCTGTTTCGTCGTACCGATGGATATCAACAGCACCGAAGAGATCATCGAAGAGCTGCGCGCCGGCCGGATGGTCATCATCATGGACGACGAGGACCGCGAGAACGAGGGCGACCTCTTGCTCGCCGCCGACTGCGTGACGCCGGAATCGATCAACTTCATGGCCAAGTACGGCCGTGGCCTGATCTGCCTCACCCTGACCAAGGAGCGTTGCGAGCGGCTGCGTCTGCCGCCCATGGTCAACGACAACCGAGCCGCCCATTCCACGGCCTTCACGGTCTCCATCGAGGCGGCCGCGGGGGTGACCACCGGTATCTCGGCGGCGGACCGGGCCACCACCGTGCGCGCGGCGGTGGCACCCGATGCCCAGCCCCGGGATCTGGTCCAGCCGGGCCATGTCTTCCCGCTCATTGCCCAGCCCGGCGGGGTGCTGGTGCGTGCCGGCCACACGGAGGCCGGGTGCGACCTGGCGCGGCTCGCGGGGTTCGAGCCCGCGGCGGTCATCGTGGAGATCCTGAACGAGGACGGCAGCATGGCCCGCCGTTCAGACCTGGAGGTCTTCGCCGAGACCCATGGGCTCAAGATCGGAACCATCGCCGATCTCATCCACTACCGCGTGCGCCACGAGAAGGCGGTCATCCGGGAGTGCGAATGCGAGCTCCCGACCGAGCTCGGAACCTTTCGGCTCGTGGCCTACCGGGACACCATCGACAACGAGATGCATCTGGCGCTGGTTCAGGGAAACATCCGCCCGGAGCGCCCGACCCTGGTCCGTGTCCACCTGCAGAACACACTATGCGACCTGTTCGCGACCCGACATCCCGCCTGCGGCTGGCCCTTGTCGGATGTGATGCGGCAGGTGGCGGAGGCCGGGGAGGGGGTGATCGTGGTGCTGCGAAACCGGGACTCCGCCCAGGATCTGCTGGTCCGGGTCAAGGACCTCCAGCTCCACGATACGGAGGACCTGGTGCCCCCCCGGCGTCAGCAGGATCGTAGCGAGCTGCGCACCTATGGCATCGGGGCCCAGATCCTGGCGGACCTCGGGGTGCGCAAGATGCGCGTCATGAGCGCCCCCAGGGCGATGCACGGCATCTCGGGGTTCGACCTCGAGATCGTGGAGTACGTTGGCGGGGAGAGATCATCGTCCGCGAATGAACGCAAATGAACGCAAAGTGGGAATATGGCCCCACGCGTCCTCAGTTCCTTCAGTGGGCCTGTGGCCGAGGGCTGGGCTCGATTGGAACGCCGTTCCTACTCTAGACGTTCGCGTTCATTCGCGTTCATTTGCGGACAGCACCTAATCAACCGAGCGCTTGGGGAGAGACCAGAGCCGTGAGCATCAAGACCGTCGAGGGGGCGCTTCGCGCCGACAAGGCCCGTTTCTGTCTGGTGGTGTCGCGCTGGAACAGCTTCATCGTCGAGAGTCTCGAGAAGGGTGCGGTGGATGCCCTGCTGCGCCACGGGGCGGATGAGAACGACCTGACGATCGTACGGGTTCCCGGCGCCTTCGAGATGCCCCTGGCCATCGAGCGC
>JBAPYD010000154.1:0-2768 GCA_049284555.1 Chromatiaceae bacterium
GGATGACCAGCGCAATGCTGCTTCTGAGGCTTGGGTCGCTCAACGTGTACTCAAGCTCAGCTCGGCGGAGCCCAGGCGTACGGTCATCAGTCGCCCGGAACCAAGCCAATTCTCGGGGACGCGGGCACCTCGGTACCCGCGCATCACGTCAAGGGCTCGGCAATGTGGGCAAGGTGCCTCCCCACAGCTCGTCCTCGGCGTCCATCCGCACCTGCTCGCTGTCGATGCCCTCAGCGCGCTGGGCTGTGCGGTCAGCGGCATCCGGCCTGCCCAGGGTCTCAACGGCCAGCTCGCTGCCCGTGCCCGTGAGGTCCTCCAGGGTGAGGGTGGGAAGGGTGGGGAAGTGGCCGGTCTCGTAGAGGATCGCGAGCCATTCGTCCAAATTGACCCGGCTCCAGTCCACCCGCGCGAGTTCCGTCATGCTGAGGCCCCCGCAGAGGGGCGCCTCGGGCTCCCCCCAGTCGCGCCCGAGCTGGGGGCGGACCTGTTCGTTGAAGATTCGCGCCAGCGGGGAGTTGAAGCAGCAGTAGCTGTCGCGCTTCTCGATGCAGACGCCGAGAACCTTGCTCTTGCAGTAGCCGCCCACCCGATGGCAGGCCCGCAGCTCGCGCTTGGCGCCGAGCTCGAACTCCGCCTGTTCGCAGGTCCAGATGAGTTGAACCAGGATCACGGCCACCGTGTAGATCAGGTAGGCATACATGGCCCACGCCATGGCCGTGCCCAGCCAGGCGCCTCCCCCGCCTAGCTGGAGCACCGAGCCCTCGGCCACTGCCCCGCCGGACACGGCCGCGCCGCCGGTGGTGGTCGAGAAGAGCGCGTTGACCGCGGCATCGCCGAAGAGCTGGGCGGCCCATTCCGCAGTCTGCCTGAGGAGGGCCTGCTTGAAGCCGTCCAGCCCCAGGCTTGCCGCGGCGTCCGTTGCCGAGGCGGTGGTCTGGCCCATGAGGTTGTTAGCCACGCTCGTGAAGCTCTCCTGAACGGCGCTCCAGGTCGAGGTGATCGGCTGGCGCAAGATCTCCCAGGAGCCCCGGATAGCCGTTCCCTTGTCGAGCCCCATGAGCGCGCTGTCAATCTTGGCGACCGCAAAGACGAGGTTCATGTAGTTGGTCAGCGAGACGCCCTCGGGGGTTTTGCAGCAGTTCACGATCCCACCGACGGCGCGCTTGCACTCGCGCGCCTCGCCGGAGAAGACCCGACAGCTGCCCCCAGGGTTGCACTGCATGTCGGTAACGGCCATCTGCGCGGCCTGGAGCGCCGCCACCGCGTTGGAGAAATCGCCGGACTGTTCGCTCTGGAAGCCGGCGCAGTCGGTGCCCATGCAACGCACCGGACCGGCGCAGTTCACCGATTGAACGCGGTCGAGCACCGGGAGTGCGTGGAGGGCCCCGCAGTCCCAGGTCTCCTCGAAGAGGTAACAGACCCCTCGTTCGTCCGTCGCGCCCGGGACGCACCGGGACGCGATGAAGCCGCAGTTGGAGTCCTGCTCCAGCACCGCGCAGTCAGAGGGGTGGCCGCCCTCGTTATAGGGGCACTGCAGATTGCCCTGGGGATCGGTCCAGCAGTCCATCTGACCGGTGTTGAAAGTGGAGCAATCCGCGGTGACCCGAATCTCGGTGCAGAAGGGGTTCTCTCCGGGCACCGGCGGCGGGCTCATGGCGGGCGGGCACACGCGCACGCCGGGGGCCGCGTAGCAGCGGTCCGGCGCCAGGGGTGGCGATCCCAGGCATTGGACGGTGCCGCCACAGAAGCCCTGCGTCACGGTGTTGAGGAGCTCATAGCAGCCGTCGTTGGGCCCCCAGAGGCTGGAGAGTGGCCTGTCCAGGGGCTGATAGTGGATGTCGATTGCCAGGTCCATGCTCGGAGCGACCGACGCGGTGATCGAAAAATCGCAGCCGGAGCCGACACAGCCGTCGTTGTATTCCATGCGCGCCGAGGCTGACTTGTATGCCATGAGCTGCAGGGGGCCGCCAGCCCGGAGCGCCTCTGTCATGTCCGCATCGCTCAGACTGGGGGGCGGGGAGCTGGAGGAGGAGACCGTGCGCGATCCAATCCGCGCGAGGTAGCTTGCCGCCTCCTGCCACGGCAGATAGCCCTCCGGCAACGGGGGCAGCGGTGGGTCGCCGAAGTCGAGCGTCGCGGTGATGCGCAGCACGCGTCCCGGATCCGTGATCACGACGCGGCCTTCGACCGGCCAGGTGACGGGAAACGAAAGGGTCCCGGGGGCGACATCCCACTCCCCGGCTGCCCGCGTCATTTCCACCCGCACGCACTGGTCGCCGCAGGCGGTCATCCGTGCCGCGCCGCTGACCGAAACCAAGGGTTGCGGATCAGGAAGCTCGTAGTCGTGATACCAGGAACAGCTCCCGCCCCGGTCGACCAGGCGGTCGCAGGTGCGGTAGTCGGGGATGTGGGTCTCGCGTGTGCTGCTGGTGAAGGTCGTCTCGGTGGTGCAGTCGGGGAAGGTCCTGGAGATCGCTTCGAAGTTGTCCAGCAGATTGTCGGTCTGGAACCACAGGGGATCCAAGCGCATGTCCGGGCGGCTGCGATCCACGGAGGAACGCAGAGCCTGATAGGCGGCGCCGGTTGGCGAGCCGTCGTTCAACAGGTCGCGCTGGGCCGCCTGGCCGCTGATCATCACCGCCGCGTGGTTGCCGTAGAGGGCAGAGAAGTCCGCCGGGCTGCCGAGGGTAGAGCTGGGAAAGAGGGCCCCGAAGTCGAGGTTCCCCCCAGCACTTGCGGGCAGAACAACGCTTTGCCCGGCGATCGAG
>JBAPYD010000155.1:0-2339 GCA_049284555.1 Chromatiaceae bacterium
CCGCCGATGACCGGCACGCCGCTCCGGCGGGAGCAGGGCGACGAACAGGGCCTCCATGTCCCGCTCGCCGGTGCGCGCGCGAAGCGCCTCCAGGCTCCCGCAGGCCAGGACCCGCCCCCCATCCATCGCCACCAACACGTCGAAGCGCTCGGCCTCCTCCATGTAGGCGGTGGACACCAGGATGCTCAGGTCCGGGCGGCGCTGGCGCAGACGCCCCATCAGCTCCCAGAAGCGCCGGCGCGACAGGGGATCCACCCCCGTGGTCGGCTCATCGAGGATGAGGAGATCCGGGTCGTGGATCAGGGCGCAGCAGAGCCCGAGCTTCTGCTTCATGCCACCGGAGAGGTTCATCACCGCCCGCTCGGTGAACGGGGCCAGCCCCGTGGCCAGGGTCAGCTCGGCGATGCGCCGGTCTCGGGTCGCGCGGTCCTGCCCGAACAAGCGCCCGAAGAAGTCGAGGTTCTCGCGGACCGAGAGACTGGGGTAGAGATTGCGCCCCAGCCCCTGGGGCATGTAGGCGATACGTTCGACGACCGCGGCGCGACCGCGCCGCTGGCGAAGGTCCTGCCCCAGGACCTGCACCTGGCCGGCCTGGATCTGACGCACCCCGGCAATGACCCCGAGCAGGGTCGACTTGCCCACCCCGTCCGGCCCGATCAACCCACTCATCCGGCCGGCCGGAAGCTCCAGGTCGACGCCCTCCAGGGCAATCACCCGGCGATAGGTGTGCCTTAGCCCGCCTAGTCGGACGACGGGGCCGCCGGCACGCTGGGCCATGGGGGAAGCCTCGGGGCGAGATCATCCGGCCAAGTCGCCCCTGGCCTGAGGCGCACGTAGGCGACACCGGGGATTCCGGTCTTCACCAGCGCCTCGTAACGGGCCAGGAGCTCGGGGGCGATGCGCACCTTCACCCGAAAGGAGAGGGTCTCGCGCACGTCCTGAGTCTCCACCTGCTTGGGCGTGAACTCGGCGCGGGGCGAGACGAAGGACACCTCGGCGGGGACCATGTACTCCGGAGCGGCGTCGAAGCGGATCCGTGACTCGGCCCCCAGGGGTACCCACCCCGCGCCGGCCGCCGGCAGGAAGATGACCATGTAGACGTCGGTCAGGTCGAGGAGTGTCAGTACCTTGCCGGCCGCGCCCAGCACCTCGCCGGGCTCCGCCAGGCGGTAGAGCACGCGACCGCTCCTGGGCGCCCTCAGGGTGCTGTCCGCGATGTCGACCTCGATGCGCTCGATGTGGGCCCGTGCGGCCTCGATGGCCGCCTCGGCCGCGAGCACCTGGACCTCGCTCGCCCGCAGGGCCGGCTCGGCGGTTTGCACCCGGGTGCGCGCCTGGTCGATCTGCTCCTCGGAGACGAACCGCTCCGACCTGGAGAGCTTCTGTAGCCGGGCGAGGTCCCGGCGGACGAAGTCGAGCTCGCTCTCCTGCTGCTCCACCAGCGCAAGCGCATGCTCCCGCTCCTGTTGGGCGCGGCGCAGCTCTGCCTGGGCCTGGCGAAGCTCCGCCCCCAGGGCCTCCGTATCGAGGACCGCGACCACCTGCCCGGCCTGGACCCGATCGCCCTCCCGCACCAGCACCTCCTTGAGGCGACCCGGCAGCTTGGCGGCCACGTCCACCTCCGTGGCCTCGATCCGGCCATTGGCCATGGCGAATCCCTCCGGGAGGCTGGTATTGCCAAAGAGACCCCGCAGGGCGGCGGGCAGGGTCTCCAAGCCCCCGCCGGCAACACGCATCCACACCGCCACCGCAGCGAGGATCAGGGCGAGGAGGACCGCCGCCGCGGCCAACCAGCGGCGTCTTGGGCTCATGGGCGCGTGGCGTTCTTGCTGTCGGAAAGAAACCTCTGGGGAAGCGCCGATTCATTGCCCTTCCCGTCTGGGCCAAGGATGGCCCGGCATGTTCAGTCACCTCAAGTGACTGGACATGGAGCGATTCGGAAATCGCATTCTCGAATCGCGAGCCGATCGAATGCCAGTAAGGCATTCGATCAGCCGCTCACCAGGGATGTTACCGCCCCGCCGGCCGCAGATCACCTCCGGCCGACGCGTCGCTCTCGGACGTTCAGGGCTTGACGGCCTTGTGCTCCATCGACAACAGGACGAGATCCACGAGGGTCTTGCTCTGGAGCTTCTCCATGATGCGCGCCCGATGCGTCTCGACGGTCCGCACGCTGAGGCCGAGCTCGTGGGCGACCGTCTTGTTGGACTGTCCCGAGGCGATGCGCTCGAAGATCTCCCGCTCCCGCTTGGTCAGCCCTTCCAGGCGCCTTACCGCCCCCTCCGACCGGATCTGGGCGTCGGTGTCGCGCGCGGCCTCGTCCAGTACCTCCTGAATCC
>JBAPYD010000156.1:0-4240 GCA_049284555.1 Chromatiaceae bacterium
GCCCTTCAGGCGGAAGCCAACGGCGGAGATCAGCTTCTTCAAAGTGGGTTGGCCGCACGCGGGGCAGTCGATCAGGGGGGCTTCGGAGAGCTTCTGCATCTTCTCGAGCTCGTGGCCGCAGTGCTCGCAGCGGTATTCATAGATCGGCATGGTCATTTACCTTCGGATCGTCCAGAACCCGCCGATTTATGAGGATTTGGCCCGAAAAATCAAATCCCGGCGGCAACCGCCGCCCTGGGCCGGCACCTCCCTTGCGCTTCTGACCCGCCCGGGGTTAAAAGCCCCCCAGGCACCACCGAGCCCAGCCCATGGCAACCAGGCCCGCGCGCACCATCCTCATCACCGGCTGCTCCAGCGGCATCGGCCACGCCTGCGCCCACGGGCTCGCCCGGCGCAGCTGGCGGGTCATCGCCTCCGCCCGCAAACCGGCGGATGTGGAGCGGCTGAAGTCCGAAGGGCTCACGGCGGTCCGACTGGATCTCGACGATCCCGAGCTCATCGCCTCGGGTCTTGCCGAAGGACTGGAGCTCTCCGGCGGACGCCTGGACGCCCTGTTCAACAACGGCGCCTACGGCCAACCCGGGGCCGTGGAGGACCTGAGCCGGGAGGCCCTGCGGGCTCAATTGGAGACCAACCTCCTCGGCTGGCATGACCTGACCTGCCGGGTGATCCCCGTCATGCGCCGCCAGGGGTTCGGCCGCATCGTCCAGAACAGCAGCATCCTGGGGCTGATCGCCCTGCCCTACCGGGGCGCCTATGTGGCGAGCAAGTTCGCCCTGGAGGGTCTCACCGATACCCTGCGTCTGGAGCTGCGGGGGTCAGGCATCGAGGTCTCCCTGATCGAGCCCGGGCCTATCCGGAGCCGTTTCCGGGAGAACGCCCATCGTGCCTTCCGGACCCACGTCGAGCGTGGGTCCAGCGTCCACCGGGAGGCCTACAGACGGGCCGAGGAGCGGCTCACCAAGGAGGGCCCGGTGCAGCCCTTCACCCTGCCCCCCGACGCCGTGCTCCGCAGACTCGTCCATGCCCTGGAGAGCCGCCGACCCAAGCCGCGCTACTACGTCACCGTCCCGACCCACCTGTTCGGCACGCTGCGACGGGTCCTGCCGAGCCGGGGACTGGACTGGCTCCTCGCCCAGGTGTCGAGGGCCGGGGCGGGCTGACGCCCTGGCAGGACGCGAGGAGTTGACGACCCGGGGCTTCGGAGGGAGAGTTATGGGTCGGATCGATCACCGAATGCCACATTCACCCCAGCAGGGCACCCAACCGGTACGCAGGCCATGACCAAAGAACGCAGTCCGAAGAAAGAAGCCAAGAAGAAGCCCGCCCACACCCTCAAGGAGAAACGGGCGGCCAAGAAGTCCAAGCACGAGGGCGGCTCCGGCCTGGGCTCAGGGAAACCGTAGCGCCGGGGGCGGCGTCGGCCCTCCGCCCTCTCAGATATACCTGACCTCCAGGATCTCCAGCTCCCGCTGGCCCCCCGGGGCGTCCACCAGCGCCACGTCGCCCTCGCTCTTGCCGATCAGGGCCCGCGCCAGGGGAGAGCTCACGGAGATCATGCCCTGCTTGAGGTCCGCCTCGTCGTCGCCGACGATCTGGAACGTCAGCTCCTCGTCCTTGTCCACCTCGAAGACCTGGACGGTGGCGCCGAAGACCACCCTGCCGTTGGCGGGGACCTTGGTCACGTCGATGATGTGGGCATGGGAGAGCTTGCCCTCGAGGTCCTTGATTCGGCCCTCGATGAAGCCCTGCTGCTCCCGGGCAGCGTGATACTCGGCGTTCTCTTTCAGATCGCCGTGGGCCCGCGCCTCGGCGATGGCGGCGATAACCCGCGGGCGCTCCACCCGCTTCAGCCGATCCAGCTCCTCGCGCAATTTCTCGGCGCCCCTGGCGGTCAGAGGGACTCTAGTCATGGCTTGGATTCCTCTCGTGGATTCACCGCCGGCCCGCGGTTTCGCCCTCGGTTCCCGGCGGTCTCTGGCCCGTTGCGGGCCAAAAAACATGACGGGCGCCTTAGGGCGCCCGTCGTCTCGCCGTGGGGCATCCCACGGCGAGCTTCAGTAGAGGTTTTGTAACCGATTGACGCTGATGATGTCCAGTTGCTTCAGCGCGAGACAGGTGGCCTCGGCCCCGGAGATGGTCGTCGTGTAGCTCACCTTGTGCTGGAGCGCGGCCCGTCGGATCTCCGCCGAGTCGGCAATGGCCTGGGCCCCCTCGGTGGTGTTGACGATGAAGCTCACCTCCCCGTTCTTGATCATGTCCACGATGTGAGGCCGCCCCTCCATCACCTTGTTCACCGGCACGCAGGGCAGACCCGCCTCCTTCACGGCGGCGGCGGTGCCCCGGGTCCCGTAGAGGCTGAATCCGAGATCGAGCAGCTCCCGGGCCACACGCACCAGCCGCGTCCGGTCCGCGGTGCGCACGCTCAGCATGGCCTTGCCCTTGACGGGCAGCAGGGTCCCCGCCCCCTCCTGGGCCTTGGCATAGGCCTCCCCGAAGGACTCGCCCACGCCCATGACCTCGCCGGTGGACTTCATCTCGGGCCCGAGCACCGTGTCCACCCCCGGGAACTTGATGAAGGGGAAGACCGCCTCCTTGACGAAGTAATGCTTGGGCTTGCGCTCCCGCGTCAGACCCTGATCGGCCAGCGAGCGCCCGACCATGCAGCGGGCCGCCACCTTGGCCAGCGGCACCCCGATGGCCTTCGAGACGAAGGGGACGGTGCGCGAGGCCCGGGGGTTGACCTCCAGGATGTAGATATCGTGCCCCTTGATGGCGAACTGGGCGTTCATGAGGCCGACGACCCCCAGCGAGCGGGCCATGCGGGCCATCTGGTCACGCATGCGGTCCTGGAGCGCCTCGGAGAGGGTGTAGGGCGGGAGCGAGCAGGCCGAGTCCCCGGAGTGCACGCCCGCCTGCTCGATATGCTCCATGATGCCGCCGATCAGGACGTCCTGGCCATCGCAGATGGCATCGATGTCCACCTCGATGGCGTCATCCAGGAAGCGGTCCAGGAGGACCGGCGACTCGTTGGAGACCCGCACCGCGTGGTGCATGTAGCGGGTGAGCTCGGACTCGTCGTACACGATCTCCATGGCCCGCCCCCCCAGGACATAGGAGGGGCGCACCACCAGCGGATAGCCGATGTTCGCGGCCTGGGCCACCGCCTCCGTCTCGCTTCGCGCCGTGGTATTGGGTGGCTGGGTGAGCTTCAGCTCGTGGACCAGTTGCTGGAAGCGCTCCCGGTCCTCCGCCCGGTCGATGGCGTCCGGACTGGTCCCGATGATGGGCACCCCATTGGCCTCCAGGGCCCGGGCCAGCTTCAACGGGGTCTGGCCCCCGTACTGGACGATGACCCCCTCGGGCCGCTCCTTGTCCACGATCTCCAGGACATCCTCCAGGGTCAGGGGCTCGAAGTAGAGCCGGTCGGAGGTGTCGTAATCGGTCGAGACCGTCTCGGGGTTGCAGTTGACCATGATGGTCTCGAAGCCGTCCTCCCGGAGGGCCAGGGCGGCATGGACGCAGCAATAGTCGAACTCGATCCCCTGGCCGATGCGGTTGGGCCCACCCCCCAGGACCATGACCTTGCGCCGGTCCGAGGGCTGCGCCTCGCACTCCTCCTCGTAGGTCGAGTACATGTAGGCGGTGCTGGAGGCGAACTCCGCGGCGCAGGTGTCCACCCGCTTGAACACGGGCCGCACGCCAAGCTCTCGGCGCCGCTCCCGGATATCCCCCTCGGTCACCCCGGTGAGGCGCGCCAGGCGCCGGTCCGAGAATCCCTTGCGCTTGAGGGAGCGCAGGTGCGGACCGTCCAGCGCACCCAGGCCCGCGGCGTGCACCTCGGACTCCGTGCGCACCAGGTCCTCGATCTGGGCCAGGAACCAGGGGTCGATTCGGGTCAGGGCCTGGACCTCGTCGCATCCCAGGCCCGCCCGGAAGGCGTCCGCCAGGTACAGGATGCGCTCGGCCCCCGCCTGGCGCAGCTCGTGCTGGATGGTCTTGCGGGCCTCGGGGTGACCGAGATCCGCCAGCTCGTCGAGTCCGTCCCTATCGGTCTCCAGACCCCGCAGGGCCTTCTGGAGGGACTCCTGGAAGGTCCGACCGATGGCCATCACCTCCCCCACCGACTTCATCTGGGTGGTAAGCCGCGGGTTCGCCTGGGGGAACTTCTCGAAGGCGAAGCGCGGGATCTTGGTGACCACATAGTCGATGGACGGCTCGAAGGAGGCGGGGGTCACCC
>JBAPYD010000157.1:0-3071 GCA_049284555.1 Chromatiaceae bacterium
CCTCGGGCCCTGGACCCGCACCCGCACGGCGCCGCGCCTGGCGCCGAAGGATCTGCACCGGCTGGCCCGGGAGCTTGGGATTCCCCGCTCCTGACGCGCGGGCTGTTCCCCGGTGACGTAAAGGCGCGCGGAAGGACGTTAGCGACGCGTCAGGCCGTGCCTTCCCGGGCGATGGCCCGATGGCCGATGTCGCCGCGGAAGTAGGCGTCCTGCCAGCGGATCTGGTGGACGGCCGCGTAGGCCCGCCCCTGGGCGGCGCCGACGGTGTCACCCAGGGCGGTGACGCAGAGGACCCGTCCGCCGGCGGTGACCAGCCGGTCTCCGTCGAGCCGGGTCCCGGCGTGGAAGACCTTGAGGTCCGGGCCGTCCAGTCCCTCCAGCCCGGTGATGAGATGGTCCTTCGCGTAGGCATCCGGGTAGCCACCGGCCGCCATCACCACGCCCAGGGCAGAGCGCGGGTCCCACTCGGCCTGGACCTGGTCCAGGCGCCCCTCCAGGGCGGCGAGGCACAGGGCCACCAGATCGGATCGCAGCCGCATCAGGATCGGCTGGGTCTCGGGGTCGCCGAAGCGGCAGTTGTACTCCAGGACCCGAGGGGTCCCGTCGGCCCCGATCATGAGCCCGGCATAGAGGAAGCCGCGGTAGGGGATTCCCTCGGCCGCGAGCCCCCGCAGGGTGGGCAGGATCACCTCCCCCATGACCCGCGCGTGGATCTCTGGCGTCACCACGGGCGCCGGTGAGTAGGCGCCCATGCCGCCGGTGTTGGGTCCCCGGTCCCCGTCGTCCCGGGCCTTGTGGTCCTGGGAGCTGGCCATGGGGAGACACTGCTCCCCGTCCGCCATGACGATGAAGCTCGCCTCCTCACCCGTCAGGAGCTCCTCGATCACCACCCGGGCACCGGCGGACCCGAAGCGCCCCGTGCCCAGCATGTCACGCACCGCGGACCGGGCGGTGGCGAGGTCCTGTGCCAGGATCACCCCCTTTCCGGCGGCGAGCCCGTCGGCCTTGACCACGATCGGCGCGCCCACCTGCTCCAGATACGCGAGGGCCGGTGCCAGCTCGGTGAAGGTGCGGTAGGCACCGGTGGGGATGCCATGGCGCGCCAGAAAGGCCTTGGTGAAGGCCTTGGAGCCCTCGAGCCGGGCAGCGGCCCGGCGCGGTCCGAAGCAGGGAAGGCCGTCTGCCTCGAAGGCATCGACGACTCCCGCCACCAGGGGCGCCTCCGGCCCGACGATGGCGAGCCCGATGCGCTGCTCGCGGGCGAAGCGCAACAGGGCCGGGATGTCGTCCGCGGCGATGGGGACATTCTCGAGGCCGCGCTCCCTGGCCGTGCCGCCGTTTCCCGGGGCGACATAGACCTGCTCGGCCAGCGGCGATTGGGCGGCCTTCCAGGCAAGCGCGTGCTCCCTTCCGCCTCCACCGATGACCAGTATCTTCATGACGCAAGGGCTCCTGAGGGCAGGTGACAAAGGCTCAGGCGAAGGAGACCAGCCCCCGCCGGCTGGCCTGGATGAAGCGAACGATCTCGGTGGTCTCCGGGCTCGGGTGCTCCGCTTCCGCTCGGGCCAGGGCCTCGGCGAGTCGCAGGCCGGAGCGGAAGATCAGCCGATACACGGCCTTGATACGGCTGCGCTGCTCCTGGGTGAAGCCACCGCGCCGCAGCCCCACCACGTTGAGCCCCACCAGCAGGGCCCGATGACCATCGGCCAGGGTGTAGGGGGGCACGTCCTGGGGCACGCCGGTCACCCCGGCGACCATGGCGTAGGAGCCGATGCGGCAGAACTGGTGAACGGCCACCTGACCCGACAGGAAGCAGCGGTTCCCCACCTCCACGTGTCCGGCCAGGGTGGCCGCGTTGGCGAAGATGTTGTAGTCGCCCACCACGCAGTCGTGGCCGGCGTGGCTGAATGACATCCAGTAATTGTGGTTGCCGACGCGGGTGCCCTCCTCGGACTTGGTCCCGCAGCTGATGTTCACCCCCTCCTTGAAGTGATTGTGGTCCCCGATCACCAGGGGACGCGCCCGTTCCGGGTCGAAGCCCAGATCCTGGGCGTCGGAGCCCAGGGTGACGCCATGGCAGACCCGGTTGAAGGCCCCGAGTCGGGTCGGCGAGTAGATGCGCACGCAGCTGTCGATGCGGCAGCCCTCCCCGATCACGGCCCCGGACTCGATGATGGAATAGGGTCCGACGCTCGCCGTCTCGTGGACCTGGGCCCCGTCCTCGATGATGGCGGTGGGGTGAATGCTCAATGACGGAAATGCCGCATGCCGGTGAAGACCATCGCCATCCCGTGCTCGTCCGCGGCCGCGATCACCTCCTCGTCCCGCAGGGAGCCGCCGGGCTGGATCACCGCGGTGATGCCCGCGGCGGCCGCCTGGTCGATGCCATCCCGGAACGGGAAGAAGGCGTCGGAGGCCATGACGGAGCCCTGGACATCGAGCCCCGCCTGCTCGGCCTTGATAACGGCGATGCGCGCCGAGTTGACGCGGCTCATCTGTCCGGCCCCCACGCCGATAGTCATGCGGCCACGGCCGTAGACGATGGCGTTTGACTTGACGAACTTGGCGACGCGCCAGGTGAACAGCAAGTCCAGCATCTCCTCCGCGCTGGGCTCGCGGCGGGTGACGGTGCGCATCACGTCGGTGAGCCGCAGGTCCGCGTCCTGGACCAGGAGGCCCCCGTTGACCCGCTTGAAGTCGACCCGGTGGACGGCCTCTGCGGCCCACTCGCCGCACTCGAGCAGGCGGACGTTCTTCTTCGCGGCCACCGCCTCGGAGGCGGCCTGGGAGACCCGCGGGGCGACGATCACCTCCACGAACTGACGCTCGACGATGACGCGGGCCGTCTCCCCGTCCAGCTCCTGATTGAAGGCGATGATGCCCCCGAAGGCGGACTCGGGATCCGTGCTGAAGGCCCGTTCGTAGGCCTCCAGGAGGTCCTTGCCCAGCGCCACCCCGCAGGGGTTGGCGTGCTTGACGATGACACAGGCGGCCTGCTCGTCGAACTGCTTGACGCACTCGATGGCGGCGTCGGTGTCGGCGATGTTGTTGTAGGAGAGCGCCTTGCCCTG
>JBAPYD010000158.1:0-10008 GCA_049284555.1 Chromatiaceae bacterium
GTCCTGATCGTCCTCGTCGTCGTCCGGCTCCTCGTCCTCCGGACCCGGCGTGAGGACGATGGCGTTGGACACCAGCTGATGAAGGCTGACGATCTGGTCCATCTCCATGCCGTAATAGGGCAGGACCTTCGTGAATTGGCTCTTGCAGATGGCGCAGATGGCGGCCATGTGCGTGACGCCCTTCTCCTGTATGACGTTGTTCAGGGCCTCGATTCGGGGCTTGGCGCCCTTGACCCGGAGCTCCATCAGGTCGTCGGTGAGGAGTCCACCGCCGCCGCCGCAGCAGAACGTGCGATCGCGGATGGTCTCCTCGTCCATGTCGAAGTAGTTGTTGCAGGTGGCCCGCAGGATCGCCCGCGGGATCTCAAACTGGCCCCCCGGGGTGTCCCCCATGCGCGAGGCCCGGGCCACATTGCAGGAATCGTGGTAGGTCAGGACCTTGTCGTCGTTCTGGCTCTTGTCGAAGTTGAGCTTGCCCCGCTGGATCAGGTCGTGGGTGAACTCGCAGATGTGCTGAGGCACCGGGTAGCGGGGGTCGAGGAAGTCCCAGGGGCCCGCCAGGGTGTTCAGGAAGCTGTAGGCGACACGCCAGGCATGACCGCACTCGCCGAATACGATGCGCTTGACCTTGAGCTGGATCGCCGCTTCCCGGATGCGCTGGGCGATCCGGCGCATGTTCTCGTAAGAACCGATGAACATGCCGAAGTTGGCCGCCTCGGAGGCGTGGGAGCTCAGGGTCCAGGAGACGCCCGCCTCGTGGAAGACCTTGCCATACCCGATCAGGCCGTCGACATGGGGCTCGGCGAAGAAGTCCGCCGAGGGGGTGACCAACAGGATCTCCGCCCCCTCCTCGTCCATCGGGTAGCGTACCTTCACCCCGGTGTCGTCGTAGACGTCCTCCTCGAGACCCTCCAGGGTGTCCTCGAGGGCCGGTCCCGGCAGGCCGAGGTTGTTGCCGATCTTGTAGACCTTGCCGATGATCTCGTTGCAGTACTTCTGCCCGACCCCGATGGAATCCATGATCTCCCGGGCGGCCATGGAGATCTCTGCCGTGTCGATCCCGTAGGGACAGAAGACCGAGCAGCGCCGACACTGGGAGCACTGGTGGTAGTAGCTATACCACTCGTCCAGCACCTCCTTGGTGAAGTCCGCGGCCCCGACCAGCTTCGGGAAGAACTTTCCGGCCAGGGTGAAGTAGCGCCGATAGACCTTGCGCATCAGGTCCTGACGGCCCACCGGCATGTTCTTGGGGTCCTTGGTGCCGAGGTAGTAGTGGCACTTGTCGGTGCAGGACCCGCATTTGACGCAGGAGTCGAGATAGACCCGCAGGGACCGGTAGCGCCCGAGGAGGTCACCCATCTTTTCGAGGGCCCGCTCCTGCCAGTTCTCGACGAGCTCACCGGGGAAACCCAGGGGCTCCTGGAACTCGAGCCGGGAAACGAAAGGCGAGCTGTGCGCCATGGTGTCCGACACCAAGGCCGGGACCTCGGGGTATTGACTCAGCTCTGGGACTTCAAACGTGGCCTTGGCCATGGTTCCACCTCAGTCTCCGGGAGGGTGCGAGGGGGCACATCCGAATCGCGCCGATGCGTTACTGCTGTTCCAGCTGCTTGGCCCAGGGGGCGACATGCCGACGCTCCCGCGGGTTGTCGACCTGGTTGCGGGTCGGACTGAAGAAGAGCCCGGGGGCGTGCAGCAGCTTGCTGTAGGGGAAGATGATCATCAGGCCCACCACCAGCAGCAGGTGCAGCATGAGCAACGGGTCAGCGGGCAGGGGCTGCACGTTCAGGGTCATCAGGCCCAGGAAGAAGGCCTTGACGGCCACGATGTCCGTATGGACGAGGAAGCTCATCAGGAGTCCGCTGACACCGATCAGGATCAGGAGGCCCAGGATCAGGTGGTCCGAGGGCGAGGAGATGTAGCGCACGCGGTCCACGAGGACACGCCGCCCCCAGAGGCCCACGAGGCCGGCGACCATGGCGAAGCCCGCGTAGATACCGAAGGGCTGGACGAGCTGGATGGGCAGCGGCACCGGGTCCAGGAAATAGCGCAGGTGGCGCAGGGTGACCAGGAAGAGGCCGAAGTGAAACATCCAGCCGAAGATCCAGGTCCACTTGTTGCCGCGAAACAGGCTCTCGAACAGCACCACTTCCCGCGCCATCCGGAAGACCACGCCGCTCTGGGTGGTCGGGGCCGGCGTGGTCGGGATCTTCAGTGGGGCCGGCGTCCGGGCGTACTGGACCACCTTGAAGGCAAGTCCCGCCACCAGCACGAGGGCTGCAACGTAGAAGAGTAGGGCAAAGAGTCCCGTCAGAAACGACATGTTTCCGCTACCTCAGTGGATCCTGTCGGGGCGCCCGGGGGGCCCGCATGGGCGGGCGCCCCCGGCACAGACCGCTCCCTGACGTTCCGTCAGGCGATCAGACGCAGCCGGTCGGCTTGGGCAGGCCGGCAAAGCGGCACGCCTGCTTGGCCGGGCCATAGGGGAACAGGCTGTAGAGGTACTTGCTGTTGCCCTTGTCCTTGCCCATCTTCTTGCCGACCGCCTTGGTCAGGACGCGCACCGCGGGAGCGATCTGATACTCCTCGTAGTACTCGCGCAGGAAGTTGATGATGTCCCAATGCTCATCGGTCAGTTCCAGACCGTCCTGCTTGGCCATCACGTCGGCGACGCCTGGGATCCACTCGTTGAGGTTGGCCAGATAGCCTTCCTCGTCCACCGCAAACTGCTTGCCTTCGACTTCGATAAAGTCTGCCATTTCGAAACTCCTGTTTGTTTCTCGTGAGATGAAAACTACAACCAGGCCTGAACCTTGCCATGCTCCGCGGCGAGATCCACGAAGCCAGCGTAGTCCACGACACTGATACCGCTGATCACGCGCTGGTCCGAGAAGCCCCGAGCCTTGAGGTCCGGGCCGAGCACGTAGATCTTGACGGAGCCGAGGACCTCCTTGATGCGCTCCTCGACGGTGGTCCCGGTCAGGGCCGCATAGACACCGTCCTCGATGAGCAGCACGGCGGCGCCCGCCTGGGCGAACTTCAAGCAGGAATGCAGGGAATCCCGCTCGAACGGAGATTTGTTGACGGTATGCAGGACACTCATGGTTTTCCCCTAGAAGCTGAAGACCACGTCGGCCTCGGCCATGAGCGCGCGGGCGCGCTCCGAGTCGACGACCTCGACGATGTTCTCCACCTCCTCTTCGGTCTCGAAGTCCTCCCAGGCGATCTCGACGAGGTCATCCTGCGTGAGCCCGCGGGCCTCCAGGGAGGCGCGATCCACGTAGATGTTCTTAACCTCGTAATCGCCCAGGGTGCGATAGGTCGGGGAGAAGTTCTTCATCCCGATGCCGGTGGTGTCCTGGCCCTTGGTGAGCTGGTAGACCCCGTCATCGACGAACATGAGGCTGACCTCCTGGTCGAAGGCAGCGCCGATCAGCACCACCTCCAGGGATTCCCACGCGTAGATGGTCCCGTACGGTGCCTTCCGATTCAGGTACATGAATTTCTTGACGATCTCGGACATGGTCGTACCCCTTAATCGCCGAAGACGACGAGACGATCGGACTGGATGGCCGCCTCGACCAACTGACCCAGGCCGGAGATGCGGAACCGGGGATGGATGTTGGTGGCGTCCTTCCCGTTGCGCTGGGCCTCGCCCTCGTCGACGATGCCCCGGCGCTGGGCCGCGGCCACGCAGACCACCATGTCGAGGTCATACTTCTCGGCGAGCTCCGCCCAGCGGTTGACGATATGGCGGTCGTCCTGGGGGGGCGTCGTCAGACGCGTCGAGTTGTTGACGCCGTCGTGGTAGAAGAAGACCCGGAATATCTCATGCCCCTTCTCCAGCGCCGCCTTGGCGAATTGGTAAGCAGTGTCCGACGCCTGATGCTGGTAGGGCCCTTCGTTGATCTGAAGCGCGAACTTCATGACGACCTCGACTCTATTTTTGCCGTTGCGCTGGGCCCCGATGGGACCCAGCCCTCCTCTCTCGCCCCTATCCCTGGCCTGGGAAAGGGGTCATCGGCTCGTGTCAGAAGCGGATGTAGGACGAGGCGTTGAAGCTCGCACGAGAGCCGCGCCAGGTATCGATGTGGTACTTGGTGAACGGCAGCTCGACCTCCTCGAAGAAACGGGGCCAGCCGATACGCTCGATCCACTCGTTGACGCGCTCCCAGTCCCGCGCACCCTCCTTGTAGGCCTTGAGGATGCGCTTGACGATGGCGGTCGCCTCGGGCCAGCGGGGCGGATTGTTGGGGATGCCGGCCGCCACGAGCTTCTGGAAGGTGGGCTTGCCGCGGGCGTTGGAGTGGTTGCCACCGACCCAGATAGCGAGCTTGGAATGTTCCGCATCATTGATCTGCATGGGCGGACAGGGCGGGAAGCAGGCGCCGCAGCAGATGCACTTGCGCTCGTCGACCTCGAGGGACGGCTTGCCGTTCACCATGGCGGGACGGATCGCGGCCACCGGGCAGCGGGCGACCACGGAGGGACGCTCGCAGACATTCGCCACCAGGTCATGGTTGATCTTCGGCGGCTTGGTGTGCTGGATGTTGATCGCGATATCACCCTGACCACCGCAGTTGATCTGGCAGCAGGAGGTGGTGATATGCACCCGGTTGGGCATGTTGGCGTTTTTGAACTCGTCAATGAGCTCGTCCATCATGGACTTCACCACGCCCGAGGCGTCGGTGCCGGGGATGTCACAGTGCAGCCAGCCCTGGGTGTGGGAGATCATGGCCACCGAGTTCTGGGTGCCACCGACCACGAAGCCCGCATCCTCCAGCGCCTGGATCAGGGGCTCGACCTTCGCCGGGTCCTTGACCATGTACTCAATGTTCGAGCGCAGGGTGAAGTGGATGAAGCCATCGGCAAACTGATCGCCGATGTCGCAGAGTTTCCTCAGGGTGAAGACGTCGAGGATTCGCTGGGTACCCGCCTTGACGGTCCAGATTTCGTCCCCACTGTACGCCACATGGCGCAGAACGCCCGGGCGTGGATGCTCGTGATACTTCCACTGTCCAAAATTCTTTCGCATCGTGGGATGCAGGTACTGCCAGGGATCTGGACAGCCGGACTCGATCGGCTCGCGCATATCTGCCATCGCCTTTCCTCCACTAATCAGACAAATCGATCAGGATTCGGGTTGGCCGGGGCGACCTTCGCCCCGGCCGTAACACGTAACTCGGATTAACGACCGGCCTCGGCCTGCCGCTCGAACCAGGCCTCTGCCGCCTCGTCCCAGCCATCCATACGGATGTAAGAGCTCTGACGGGGGTGGGCGAGCATGTTGGGATCGGGCTCGATGCCAATACCGTCGAGGAAGTTGGCCAGTCCGATACGCTCGATCATCTCGCCGCACCGCTCGTGCTCCAGCCCGTTCTCGGCCCAGAAGTCGATGATGGTCTCGGCGAGCTCGACCATGGACTCGTAGTCCTCCTCGGTCTCCAGCTTCTTGAAGGGGACCACCACGGTGCCCATCAGGTCGCCGATCTTGAGGGTGCGCTTGCCACCGATCAGGATGGTTACGCCCTTGTCGTCGCCGGGGTGCAGGGCCTTCGGCATGACGTTCAGGCAGTGCATGCAGCGCACGCAGTCCCGGTTGTTGACGGCCAGGGTGTCGTCGTCGTTCAGAGAGAGGGCCTGGGTCGGACAACGGGTGATGACGTTGTCGATGTAGTACTGACGGCCCTTCTCGGCGATGTAGTTCTTCACCTCGGCCTGGTCGACCTTCATGTCGTCACGCCAGGTGCCGAGCACCGCGAAGTCCGCCCGCTCGATGGCATTCTGACAGTCGTTGGCGCAGCCGGAGACCTTGAACTTGAACTTGTAAGGGAGGGCCGGACGGTGCACGTCGTCGGTGAAGTTGTTCACCAGCATCCGGTGGGCCTTCAGCTCGTTCGTGCAGGACATCTCGCAGCGGGCCGCGCCGACGCAGGACATGGCGGTACGGACGCAGGGGCCGGCGCCGCCGAGGTCCCAGCCGTACTCGTTGATCTCGTCGAAGAAGTGCTGGACGTTCCCCGAGTCGCTTCCGATGAACATGATGTTGCCGGTCTGACCGTGGAAGGTCACCAGACCCGACCCCCACTTCTCCCAGCTATCGGCCAGCTGGCGGAGCATGGCGGTCGAGTAGTGATTACCGGCCGGCGGCTGGACGCGCAGGGTGTGGAACTCCTTGGACTCGGGGAAGGCAGCACCCACCTCGGAGAAGCGTGGAATGATGCCGCCGCCATAGCCGAAGACGGAAATGGTACCGCCCTTCCAGTACCCCTTGCGGGTCTCGTAGGAGTGCTCGAGCTGGCCGAGCAAGCTGTTGGTGACGTTGTTGATCCGCTCGTCGGGGTGCTCGTCACGCAGACGCTTGATGCCCGAGATGAAGCTGGGCCAGGGGCCGGTCTCCAGCTGATCGAGCATCGGGGTGCTGTACTTGTCGATCGCCATTGCGCTGTCTCTCCTATCTGGTAGCTCGGAAGTGAAGGATCGATGTGTCCGAAGGGTTGACCCGTGTTGGGCCGAGCCCGGGGCGCCCTAACGGCACTCTCGGGACCGGACCTGAGAAATTTCTGCTCAGAGACGGCGGGACCGGCTAAAGCTGTCGTCTCCGCTAGTCCGGACGCCCATCGTCGCGGGCTACTCTAGCGATCGGGCGGCGAGGGGCCCATTCCACCATCGGGAGAGGTGTCGGTGTCTGATCTATCCCGTTGGAGATATGGACCGATCCGGTGCCGCCGCGCTAACCGCCCGCGTGCTTTCGGGACCCGGCGCGTCCAATCAAGGTGACCCGCGATGTTACGCAGGCATGACCCGTCAGTCAACGGTTACTAATATAAGCAGGTCCTCACACACGAGACTTTCTATGGTGTCGTACGCTTTTGATATGTCCGACGCGCCGGCAGCCCGGGCAGGCTATCTGGCCTGGCGGGAGCGCAAGCTGGCTTCCTACCAGGCGACCGCGGACGACCTGCGGGTTGAGCTGGGCTCCCTCGCCGAGCCTTCCCCGAGCGAGCGCGAGGCCATTGCGCAGCGGGTCGCCGAGTTCAATATGGCGCTGATCGCCGCGCCCCCCCATCAGGTCGTCCCGGAGGCCATCCTTTCCCTGGGCCGCGCCCTGGGGCTGCGCACCGCTGACTCGAACCTCTTCGCGGACCAGCGGGCGATCAGTACCATCGCGGCCGGAGGCGCGGACGATCGCATCGACTACATCCCGTATACGGATCGCCCCCTGAGCTGGCACACGGACGGTTACTACAACGCCCCTGAGGCCCAGGTGCGCGCCTGGATTCTCTTCTGTCTACGCCCCGCGGCAGCAGGCGGCTCGAATGCGCTCTTGGATCCGGAGATCGCCTACATCCATCTGAGAGACCAATCCCCCGACCTCATCCGCGCCCTGATGCACCCCGGGGCCTTCACCATCCCTGCCAACGTCCGGGAGGGTCGGGTGCTGCGTCCCGAGCGTGTCGGCCCCGTCTTCTCGCTTCACTCGGGCGCCTTGCACATGCGCTACTCGGCCCGCTCCCGAAACGTGTCCTGGCGCGCCACACCCCCCACCCATGCCGCCCGTGAGGCACTGGAGCGCTTGTTTTCCTCCGCCACCAGCTACATCTTCACCCACACCCTGCAAGCCGGTGAGGGTCTGATCACGAACAACATCTTGCACAACCGTTCCGGCTTCGAGGATCTCCCAGACCCCGGGCGGGGTCGACTCCTCTATCGGGTGCGCTATCTGGAACGTATCCAATGCCGCAACCACTTCTGACCGTCGCGGCCTGGGGCAAGGTGAAGCGTCTTGCCGCTGCGAGCTGGGAGGGGCGCGGCCGCGCCGAGGACCGTCCCGAAGGGAGCTCAAGCACAGTAACAGCGGTGACCCATGCTAAAGCTCAGCGAAATTCTAGTTGGAAACAAGGAGATCGAATCCTTCGAGGACTTGATCCCCGTTATTGAGGCGGTGGCCCGGTCGGGGGAGCGATTCTTCCGCATGGATGTCAAGCCCCCCTACCCCGATACCCCAGAGAACTGGGAGGATCGCCTCGAGGCCGCCTTCAGCGGCCGCATTCGATAACCAAGCCCGCGCGATGGAAGGTCCCCGATGAAGCAGTTTGAGATGCTCGCCACCCGGCTCGCGGACACCGCCGCGGATTCCGTGATGAACCGAGGCGCAGAGGAGGCGGCCCTTGAGTCCCACCTGCTGGCACTCAAGGATCGGCTCAGGTCGATCGAGCGCGCCGGTACCGATCAACGGGCCCTCGCCGACGTTCGACTCCAGATGGCACGGACCCTCGTGAGCTTGGACCGGGGGGAAGAGGCCTGGCCCTTGGGCCGCGCCGCGTTCGACCAGTTCATTGCCCTTCACGACTTCGAGCTGGCCGCGGACGCCTGTGACGTGCTCTTCCAGAGCGAGCAGCCAAGCGCCATCGCCGCCCTCGGGCAGGGGATCTGGCTCGCGGTCACCTGTCCCATCGATCCCGAGCTCACGATCGAGCTCCTGAGCCACGTGATCGACGAGACCCCGGACGACGCGGACGGCGCCGCCGTCGCCGCGACCACCGCCCTGTTCCTGGCAGACGTGCGGGCCCAGGGTCGTCATCGGGATGACCTCATGTTCTTCACCACCCAAATGCTCGCGACCGTGGCCCGCCGCCACAGTGCGGTCGAGACCCCGGAGCAGCTGGACCTCTGGATGGATCGACTGGAGCTCAAGGAGCCCGAGAAGTTCCTGGTGCGGCTGCGCAACGTGGTGGACGTTCTGGTCCAGGACGACTGGTGGTTCGACCGCGAGGCACTCCAAGACCGGCTTCCCCTCGCCTGACGGCACGGAGACGCGCAGGCCGCCGCAACCGATAGAACCATGATGTACTGGAATCAAGAAGTCAGCCCCGAGACCCTCCCCGTCCCCGACGACGTCGTGGACATCCTGTTCGCGGTGGAGTGCCGGCAACTGCCGGTCGACCACGCCTATGCCCTGAGCGAGGCCTTGAGCAGGACCCTGCCATGGTTGTCCGAGGAGCCCCAGGTCGCGGTGCAAAGCATCCATGTCGCCGGGTCCCAGAACGGCTGGGAGCGACCACCCCATGGCACCGACAACTTCATCCATCTCTCCCGCCGGACCCGACTGAGCATCCGTGCACCCAGGCACCGGGTCGAGGACCTGCTAGGGGCCTTGCCCGGCAGCCGGGTCGTGGTCGGGGGCTGTCCGATGACCATCGGTGCAGGGAAGGTCCGGCCCCTGAGCCGGGAGACCACCCTCCTCGCCCGCTATGTGGTCACGCTGCCGGATCAGGCCGAGGAGGACTTCCTGGCAAGCACCGCCCGGGCCCTCGCCGAGATGGGGATCCGGGTGAGCAAGGCCCTGTGCGGCAAGTCGACCCCCCTGGAGACCCCGACAGGTACGCTCCACACCCGAAGCCTGCTCCTCGCCGACCTCGACGTCGAGGCGTCCTTTGAGCTGCAGCGGCGCGGGCTCGGCCCCAACCGTCTGATGGGGTGCGGCGTCTTCATCCCCCACAAGGGCGTGGATCCGGTCTCCAAGAACCGCTGAACGCCTTTTCGTGCCGCCCGGGACGATCCGTCACGAGGTCGTGACGGGACGTTCAGAAAATCATAAAATTCCCAAGCTTTGATCTGCCCTCGGGATCTCCGGGGCAGCTCCGGCCTGCACACGACATCCAAGTCAAGACACTCACCTAGACGAAGAGGAGCACCCAAATGGCCATCGAGGTGAATGGCAAGACCATCGAGACAACCGACCACGGCTATCTGGCCAACTATCAGGACTGGAACGAGGACGTGGCCCGCAAGCTCGCCGAGATCGAGGGCATCGAGCTCACGGACAAGCACTGGGACGTCATCAACTACCTGCGCGACGAGTACATCAACAACGCTCAGAACCAGCCCATGGAGCGCGTCGTCCTCAAGGAAATGGGTAAGAAGTGGGGCTCCAAGCCCAGCAGCAAGGACCTCTATACCCTGTTCCCCCTGGCCCCCACCAAGCAGGGGACCAAGGTCGCGGGC
>JBAPYD010000159.1:0-10176 GCA_049284555.1 Chromatiaceae bacterium
GAGCCAGACGTATCCCCCCTGCGTTTCGAGAGTCCCGACGCCGCCGCCATGGCCCTGATCGAGGCGGCCGCGGAGGAGGGTCCGGAGGCGCTGCTCGCGGTGCTCGGCTCCGATCTCGAAGCGCTCGTCTCCGGTGACCCGGTGGCGGACGCCACGGACCGCCAGCGCTTTGTAGAGCTGGCCCAGGAGGCGGCGAGCATCGAGGACGAGACCGAGGACGGCGCCATCCTGGTGGTCGGCCCCGAGGACTGGCCCTTCCCGATCCCGCTCGCCAAGGACGACGAGGGCTGGTACTTCGACACCCAGGCCGGCATCGAGGAGATCCTGGATCGCCGTATCGGACTGAACGAGCTGCATGCCATCGCCAGCGCCCGGGCCTTCGTGGATGCGCAACGGGAGTACGCCGCGTCAGACCCGGACGGCGACGGTAGCCACGACTTCGCGGCGCGGTTGTGGAGCACGGAGGGCAAGCGGGACGGACTCTATTGGCCCACTCAGGAGGGCGAGCCCGAGAGTCCCATGGGTCCCCTGGTGGCGGAGGCGGTGGAAGAGGGCTATCAGGTCCGCGAAGAGGGGGAGGGACCCCGTCCCTACCATGGCTATTACTTCAAGATCCTGACCGCCCAGGGACGGAGCGCGCCGGGGGGCGCCAAGAGCTATCTCAAGGATGGTCACCTGACCGAAGGTGTCGCCCTGCTCGCGTGGCCTGCCACCTACGACAACTCCGGGATCATGAGCTTCCAGGTCAATCAGCGGGGTATGGTCTACGAGGCGGACCTGGGCGAAGACACCGAGACCGCCGCGGCGGCCATCACCGACTACGATCCGGGGGAGGGCTGGGAGCCGGTCGTGGATTGACGTGTCGGGCCAGCGTCTCCCTAGGCGCCGCCTCCCGGGTGTCCCCCCTGATCGGCTGATGTCGCGAAGTGCTGGCGGAGCGCCGTCCACTCCATCAGCCTGCGCTGGACTTGGCCGTTGACGCTTGCCTCGGGATAGATCCCCATGGCGTCCGGGCTTCCGGCCGGGATGCCGGTGAGGATCTCCAGGGCCTTGTCCGCGTGGCGAACCGCGTAGACATGGAAGAGCCCGGAGGCGGCGGCGTCCACGAGATCAGGGCGCAGCATCAGGTCCTTTTGGTTGGCTTCCGGGATGACGACCCCCTGGGAGCCGTCCAGACCCCGGGCCCGGCAGATGTCGTAGAAGCCTTCGACCTTTTCGTTGACCCCGCCGATGGCCTGCACCTGGCCGTGCTGGTTGACAGAGCCGGTGACCGCGATGCCCTGGTGGATGGGCACGTCGCCGATGGCCGAGAGCAGGGCGCAGAGCTCGGCCACCGAGGCGCTGTCCCCCTCCACGTGGCCGTAGGTCTGCTCGAAGACCAGGCTGGCCGAGAGCGAGAGGGGCTGATGGCGGGCATAGCGGTTGGCGAGATACGAGGAAAGGATCAGCACCCCCTTGGAGTGGATGTCGCCCCCTTGGCTGGACTCCCGCTCGATGTCCACCACATCCCCGGAGCCCAGCCGGGCGGTGGCGCTGATCCGCGTGGGGGCCCCGAAGCTGTAGTCCCCGAGCTGCAGCACCGAGAGCCCGTTGACCTGCCCGAGCTGCACGCCCCTGGTCTCGATCATCAGGGTGCCGCGCAGGATCGCCTCGTGGAGGCGCTCCCGGAGCTGGCTCAGGCGCCGCTCCTGGGCCTCCAGGGCAGCGGTCACCTGCTGGGCGCCGATCGTGTCGAGACCCGCGCGAGCGGCCTGGTCGTCCGCCTCGCGGATCAGGTCCAACAGACGGCCGATGTGCAGGGAGACCCGCTCCCCATCCTCGGCCCGGCGGGCCCCGGCCTCCAGGATTCGAGCGACCCCGTCCCGATCGATGGGGCGTAGCCGCTCCCGCTGCTGCAGGGTGGCCACCAGGCGGGCATAGAGGAGATCGCTCTCCGGGGAGCGGTGCAGGTCCTCATTGAAGTCGGCCGCCGCCTTGAAGAGCAGCCCGAACTCGGGGTCGTAGGCCTTGAGCAGGTAGTAGAGGAAGCGGTCCCCGATCAGGGCGACCTTGAGGTGGATCGGGATGGGCTCCGGCTCCAGGGAGGTGGTCACCGCGAGACTCAGGAGCCTCTCCAGTGACTCGATGCGCACCTCGCGTGCATTGAGCGCGCGTTTGAGCCCCTCCCAGGCGAAGGGGCTCATCAGGACCTTGGCGGCGTCCAAGAGCAGATAGCCCCCGTTGGCCTGATGCAGCGCGCCGGGCTTGATCAGGGTGAAGTCCGTGAGCAGGGTGCCCATGCGCGCCACGTGCTCGATGCGCCCGACCAGATTCTGGTAGCTCGGGTTGTCCTCGTAGAGGATGGGGGCCCCGACGGTGTCGGTGTTGTCGACCAGGAGGTTGACCCGGTAGCGGGTGAAGCGCCCGTCGCCGGGCTCGGGCGGGGAGTCATTGGAGGGCTTGAAGAGCTCCGTGTTCTCGATGACGTCCTCGCGCACGGCCCCAAGGTAGTCGAGGACCTCGGGCAGGTCCGCGTAGCGCTGCTCCAGGTCCTTCAGGAGCTCGGTGACGGTGACCCGGGTGACCTCCTGCTCCAGCTCCCGGAAGCGTTGGTGCATCTCCCGCTGCCACAGCGGCACCTTGGCGAGGATGGCGCCCAGCTCCTCCTTGATCTGCTCCATCGCCCGCTGGTACTTGTTCTGCTCCTCCTCGGGAAGCTCGCTGAAGTCCTGGGGGCTGATCATGTGCCCGTCCCGCAGGGGCGCCAGGCTGTAGCCCGTGGGGGTGTGGATCAGGGCGACATCCTGCTCCACCGCCTTCTTGCCCAGCTCCTGGGCGGCGCTCTCCTCCCGCTGCTTGAAGGCGTCGGTGATCTCCTGGGCCCGACGGCGATACTCGTCGTTCTGCAGGGCGGTGGCCAGGGCGTTGAGCAGGTCCTCCACCAGACGCTCCATGTCGTGGCGCAGCCCGCGCCCGCGACCGGCGGGGAGCTCGAGGGCATTGGGCCTGTGGGGGTGGGCGAAGTCCGCCACGTAGCACCAATCCGATGGGGGCACCTGGGACTGGGCCCGCGCCTGCAGGGCCTCGCGCACGGCGGTGTGGCGGCCGAGGCCCGTCGACCCCATGACGTAGAGGTTGTAGCCCTCGTGATCGATGCCGGTGGCAAAGGCGATGGCCTCCAGGGCCCGTTCCTGGCCGAGGGTTACGGGGATGGGCTCGAGCTCCGCGGTGGTCTCGAAGCGCAGGGCGGCGACGTCGCAGCCGTGGCGTAGCCGCTCCGGGTCCAGGGGTGGGTGAAGTTGGGTGGTGCGCGCGCTGTCACTCATCGATCAACGGCCTTGAGCGGCGTCGTTGGGGTCAGGCCACGACCCGTCGCCAGTAGGTGGAGCGCCAGTAGTACAGCACGGTCGTGTCGGGCCAGGGATAGGAATCGCCGTAGGCGGTGCCCCGACGCGGCTCCTCGATGTTGTCCCGGGCCGGATCGATAGGGCGCCAGCCCTGCTCCCGGTGCTCGCCGGCCAAGGGGGCGCGCGTTTGGCCCTCGTTGCGGCGCTCCGAGGCCCCGTAGTCGGCGTAGTTGCGCTGCGCCTCGGCCAGGGAGACCCGGTTGCTGCTGCCGGGCATCAGGGGGAAGCGCAGCTGGGAGAGGTCGTCCTCCCAGCCGCAGATGGGGCAGGTCTGATGGAAGCCGGGCTCCAGGTCATGGACCAGGTGGCCGCAGCAGGGGCAGGGAAACTTCTCGGGACCGATCATGGTTGGGATCTGAAAGCGCGGGGCAGAGGCTCATTCAGAAGCGCATGAGGTCACTATAAACCGAAACCCGGGGTCGATTCCGCCATGAGCGGGAAGAAGCGCCGCCCTTTGGACGGCGGCGCCAGACGGCGACCTTGCCGCCAGCCGCCGTCCGAGCGCCGTATCAGCCGCGGCCCGAGCGGCGTCTCTTTCTGGTGCCCTGCCGGGGTGTGCTCCCCTCCGGCTTGGCCTGGTCGGGACTTTCCCTCTTTTTCGACCGGGGTTCAGACTTGGACGGTGGCCGCTGTCGGCTCGAGGGCTGCGCCAGCACGAAGTCGATCTTGCGGTCGTCCAGGTTGACCGCGGCCACCTGCACCCGCAGCCGGTCACCGAGCCGGTAGACGGTTCCGGTGCGCTCGCCGTGGAGGCGATGACCGATGGGGTCGAAGTGATAGTAGTCGTTGTCCAGGGCCGTGATGTGCACCAGGCCGTCGATATAGACCTCGTCGAGCTGCACGAAGATGCCGAAGGAGGTGACGCTGGTGATGGTGCCCTCGTAGTGCTCCCCGAGCTTGTCCTGCATGAACTCGCACTTGAGCCAGTCGCTGGCGTCCCGGGTCGCCTCGTCGGCGCGCCGCTCGGTTCCTGAGCAGTGCTCGCCGATCTGCTGGAGGTCGGACTTGCTGTAGTCCAGGTCGGCGGCGGTGCCGCCCGCGAACAGGTGCTTGATGATGCGGTGCACCACCAGGTCCGGGTAGCGGCGAATCGGGGAGGTGAAATGGGTGTAGGCGGGGTAGGCGAGCCCGAAGTGGCCCACGTTGTCCGAGCTGTACATGGCCTGCTGCATGGAGCGCAGGAGCACCGTCTGGATCAGGTGACTGTCCGGCCGGTCCTTGACCTGCCCGAGCAGGGTGGCATAGTCCGCCGCGCTGGGCTTGGCACCGCCGGGCAGGCTGAGGGCGAGCTGGCCCAGGAACTCGCGCAGGTCGGCGAGCTTCTCCTCGCTCGGTAGATCATGGATGCGGTAGAGGCCGGGCACCTTCTTGCGCTCGAAGAACCGGGCCG
This sequence comes from Chromatiaceae bacterium, assembly GCA_049284555.1. Classification (GTDB taxonomy): domain Bacteria; phylum Pseudomonadota; class Gammaproteobacteria; order Chromatiales; family Chromatiaceae; genus Thiodictyon. Next base: position 4,777 of record JBAPYD010000159.1, read on the forward strand.
TGGCCACGTTGGCCGCCAGCATGCACTCCTCGATCAGCCGGTGCGCGTCATTGCGCACCACCGGGACCACCGCTTCGATCCGTCCCTGCTCGTTGAAGACGAACTTGCTCTCTGTGGTGTCGAAGTCGATGGCGCCCCGCTCAGCACGGGCGGCATGGAGGACCTTGAAGAGGGCATGGAGCTCCTGCAGGTGGGGCAGGACATCGGCATGCTGCTTGCGCAGGGCCTTGTCCCCGTCCACGACCATGGCCGCCACCTTGTCGTAGGTCAGCCGCGCCTGGGAGCGCATGACCGCCTGGAAGAAGCGGCTGCGGGTGACCTTGCCCTCCTGCCCGATGTAGAGCTCGGCGGTCATGCACAGCCGGTCCACCTGGGGGTTCAGGGAGCAGAGCCCATTGGAGAGGACCTCCGGCAGCATGGGGATCACCCGGTCCGGGAAGTAGACCGAATTGCCCCGCTCGAAGGCCTCCCGATCCAGGGCGGTGCCGGGCTGCACGTACGCGGAGACGTCGGCGATGCAGACCAGCAGCCGCCAGCCCTTGGGCTTGCGCTCGCAGTAGACCGCATCGTCGAAGTCCCGGGCATCCTCCCCGTCGATGGTCACCAGGGGCAGGTGACGCAGATCCGTGCGGCCTTGCTTGGCCGACTCGGGCACCTCCGTGCCGAGCCCGGCGATCTCCGACTCCACCGTCTCCGGCCAATGCACCGGCAGGTCATGGGCACGTACCGCGATGTCCGTCTCCATCCCGGGTGCCATGTGGTCGCCCAGCACCTCTACGATGCGGCCCAGGGGCTGGGTCCGCTTGGTGGGCTGGTCCGTGATCTCCGCCACCACGATCTGGCCGCGGCTGGCGCCGCCGAGCCGGTCGCTGGGGATGACGATGTCGTGGGCGAGCCGCTTGTTGTCCGGCACCACGAAGCCGACCCCGCTCTCCTCGTAGAACCGGCCGACCACGCTCGTGGTGGTGCGCTCCAGGATCTCGACGACCGCACCTTCCAGCCGTCCGCGGCGGTCCCGGCCGCTCACCCGCACCACCACCCGATCCCCGTGGAACAGGGCCTTCATGTCCTTGGGGTAGAGGAAGAGGTCGTCGCCCCCGTCGTCCGGGCGCACGAAGCCGAAGCCGTCCTGGTGCCCGATCACCCTCCCGGCGATCAGGTCGCGCCGGTTGACGATGCAGTAGGCCTGCTTGCGGTTGCGCAGGAGCTGGCCGTCCCGCTCCATGGCGCCCAGGCGGCGCTCCAGGGCGAGGAGATCCGGCTCCTCCGTGAGGTCCAGGGCCCGGGCCACCTCCGCAAAGGACAGGGGGGTCCCGTTCGCGGTCAGGGTGTCGAGGATGAACTCCCGGCTGGGGATCGGGTTCTCGTACTTCTTGAGCTCCCGCTGGCGGTGGGGATCTCGGTCGCGCGCGGTTCCCGCGCGCTTGCGGGTCTGTCTCTGAGGGGCCTTCTGGGCCTTTTCGGAAGTTCCCGGCTGGGCTGGTTTGCGTCGTGCCACTGTTACTTAACTGTTTTCTGTACGTCCTTAAAGCTGCTTAGTCTAACGTTGACAACCCCTACCTGTCTCACTAACATGCGCGCTTCCGCTCGGCGGCCCTCGGGAAGACCCCGTGACGATCGGCCCCGTGCAGTCTCTGCCGAGGTGGCGGAATTGGTAGACGCGCTAGTTTCAGGTATTAGTGGGGCGACCCGTGGAGGTTCGAGTCCTCTCCTCGGCACCAAATCTCTCTGACGTCAACGCACCCCGACGTCCGAATCGATCCGAAAAAGGGCGCCGCATCCGCGGCGCCCTTTTTCGTTTTGGGGCATGGCAGCCCCCAAGACCGGGCAAGAATCCCCTGCAGGTCGGGCTGAAGCCCGACCCACGCCCGACATGGATTCAGTGGTTGCCAACCTCGCCCGTACAGTTTCACGGTCCCATTGCGACGCTGTTGGATTCGAGGCTCCCCGATCTCGGCCCGGTCATCTTGGCGGTGACGCCACATCCAGTTGCTACCCAAGCCGTTGGAGCTCCGTCATCAACTCGCGCACACCAATCGCCTCGAGTTTTTCGGAGACTGGATAGCGGTCCTCGCCGGCGTGGACCAGGTAAGCACGCGTCGGCCTGATGTCGTCGTAGGCGGGATGGAAGCCACGTTCCACCTTGGCTGAAAGGCCGCGCTTGATTTCAATGGCCCAGCGTGTCCCGTCGCCGTGCTCCAGCACCAGATCGATCTCCGCCCCAGCGCTTGTCCGGTAAAAGGAGGCCACGGAGCGCCACGGCAGCACCGAGAGCAGGCTTTCGAGAACGAAGCCTTCCCAGCTCATACCGACAACGGGGTGCCCGGCGAGCTGTTCCAGGGTTTCCACGCCGAGGAGCGCGTGGACCAGGCCGCTGTCTCGCACGAACACCTTCGGGGATTTCACCAGGCGCTTGCCGACATTGGCGTGAAAGGGCGGAAGCCTCCGGACCAGTAGAAGATCGCACAGCAGGTCGATGTAGCGTGTCACCGACTGCGTGCTGACCTCCAGAGCGCGCGCCAGGTCGGAGGCATTCAATAGCGTGCCCTGCCGGTGCGCGAGCATGGTCCACAGCCGCTCCAGGGCCGTGGCGGGGATGCGCGGCCCGAACATTGGCATGTCGCGCTCTAGGTAGGTTCGGATGAAGTCCTTGCGCAGGGCCAGGCTCTCACGATCGCCCACGGCCAGGTAGCTGTCGGGGAACCCACCGCGCAGCCATAACCGCTCCCGGGCCGCGCGCCTGTCCTCGATCTCCAGCGGCGAGAAGGGGCCGAGGTTGAGATAGGCGATGCGCCCGGCCAGGCTCTCTCCCGACTGGCGCATCAGATCGAGGGAGGCCGAGCCGAGGATCAGGAAGCGGCCCTTGCCTTTTTGCCTGCGCCGTCCCTTGTCGATGACGCCGCGCAAGGTCTGGAACAGCTCGGGCAGCCGGTGAATCTCGTCCAGGATGACGAGACGGTCTTCGGCGTTCTCGAGGAAGAGCGCCGGGCTGGACAGCCGGCTGCGGTCGTCGGAATCCTCGAGGTCCAGATAGAGCGCGTCGCGCGCCCTTCCGATCTCCAGGGCGAGCGTCGTCTTGCCAACCTGGCGCGGTCCGATCAGGGCCACCGCCGCCTGGCGGCCAAGGGCCTCTTCGACCTGATGCGTGATGAGCCTTGGAAGCATCCCTGCAAATTATCCACGGCGTGGAAATATTGCAAGGTTACACTGGCGTAGGCGTCACGAGTGCTGTGCACCCGCCGGGGCGGTGCTCCGGCCCGTCATGACCCCGACTTCAGTCGCGCTCCTGTCCTCTGGAGGGATTCGCAAGAAGTCGCCGCATCCGCGGCGCCTTTTGCCTTTCTGGGACATGGCAGCCCCCAAGACTGGGCAAGAACCCCCTGCAGGTCCGGCTTCAGCCCGACTGCGGCGCCTCAGGCCACTATCGAGGTCGCCGTCGGGCTGAAGCCCGACCCACGCGCGACATGGAATTGGTCTGAGTCCCCGCCCTGTCCCAGGTCAGAGTCAGCAAAGCCCCCGGATCATCGCTCACTCGCCGGTCTTGAAGAGCGCCTCGGCCGCGCTGCGCAGGGTATCCGCATCGGGGGAGCGTGTTGCGGGAGCCGGGCTCAGGCTGGGCTCGAACCACTCGCAGAAGTTGGACCTGGCCTTGTCGATCACCCGCTCCACCTGGGGCTCCATGCACTCGTTGGCCCGACCCGGCGCATAGTGGCGGCAGTTGCGGCAGCAGTGGGTGGGCTTGCCGCACGCCGGACAGTCCGACTCCCGGCCAAAATCGAGCGCCGTCAGCGCGGCCCCGCACTGCCAGCACTGTCCCCGAATCTCACCCGTCGTGACCCCGCCCATGGCTTCTCCGCTCGGTGCGCCCCTGGATGGATTGCGGGCATGATCCTGCAATGGACGCGAGGGCGCAAACCCGGCCAGCGGCGGGAAGGTAGGGACCCTCAATGCATGAGGATATCGAGCGCCAGGCGCTGATCGTGCTCCGCGCTCGGGTCCAGGCGGCGGATGCGGGCGCTTAGATTGCGGCGGCGGGCCAGCAGCCGGGAGGCGACCAGGTTCTCGCTGCGGGGTAGGTAGCCGAGCTTGGCCCCGCGCCAGTAGACCGCCACCGCGTCCGGGTCATGGGGATTGTCGCGCTCTGCCTGAAGACTCAGCCTGGAGCCGCGGGCCAGGGCGGACCAGAGGAGCGGGGCGGCATGGTGGCGAAACCCCGCCAGGCGGCTGTGCTGGATCACCAGGGGCCGGCCCGCGAGATCCTGGGGGAGGCAGAGGTTCCCGGTTGGGTCGCTGCCACGTATTGCGGTTTGCCGAGCTGTGGCCATGGACGTCTCCGGTTTCGAGGAGGAATCGGTTTGGGATGCGGAAAGCCTAGACGTGCCGGTGGCTCAAATCCTGAGCCTTCGGCGATTGGACGTTACGCGCTACTCATCGGGTGGCTGCCAAAAAGAAAGGGGATCTCTGCCGCGGTGATTGGCTCCCCCTGGGGTCTCGTAAGGCGGAACGTGATTGCGATTCCGCCGTTGGGGAGCTCCTGAAGAATTGGCGGATCGCCCTTCGGGCACCCGCCATACGCCCTCACACCTTACGTTCCGGCCACTGGACCCCGCCGAGGCGTTCGATGATCGCGAGTATCCTGGGTTCCAGGGTCTTGAGCTGCTCGTCGCGGATCTGCCAGACCAGATCCGGCTGGACCCCCTCGTACTGGTGGACCATGACATCGCGCAGACCCGCCATTCCTCGCCATGGGATACTCGGGTCCATGGCGCGCGTTGCCTCACCGATTACCAGGAAGTTGCGGTAAACGGCGTCCTGGATCATCTCGTCCGCGAGGAAGGCTTCTCGGCCGCCGCGGGTGTAGCGCAGGATCTTCCTCAGGGACTCGACGATGTGGACCAGATACAAGCGGTCGTCTTTCGCGGCGGCGCTCACAAGGGCTGCGCCTCTCTGATCACCTGGTCCCTGATGTACCAGTGCAGAGCGGCTGGCGTCACCACGTCCACCTTGCGCGACCAGCGTTGCTCGAGCTCGTCTTTGAATTCGACCTGGTCAAGCAATCCAGCCCCCTGGTCCAACTCCACCAGCAGATCCACATCGCTGTCGGCGTTTGCGTCGTCGCGTGCCATCGAGCCGAATACCCGGACGGTTCGGATGCGATGGCGGCGCGCTGCCTCTCGAATCACCTCGGCCTGGGTGCTGAGCCAAGGGTTCACGGGTCACTCCGATCCAAAATTCGCCAATGTATCGTCGGAGACTGTGCCGATCGCTGGTCCAGACTTCCGAAGCTCTGAAGTTTAGCCTTCGTAGTCAGTTATACCCAAAGAAAAAAAGTGGGGACCCTCATAACCCGGCCGTCGAGTGCTTGACTCGAAGGTGTCATCAACCGGCAGATCGGAGGTG
>JBAPYD010000160.1:0-3528 GCA_049284555.1 Chromatiaceae bacterium
GGCCAGCCCCTATCGACGGATGCATGTGTGGGACGGCATCGGCGGGGCGGCCATCACCTTCGACAGCGCCGACCTGGGCCAGCCGGACCTGGGGCACATCGTGGAGAACCGGGCCATCCAGTTGGCCCTGTGGGAGCGCTTGGAGCAGGCGCCGGATCTCAGCCTGATCGCGCCCGGGTCCATCGCCGAGCTGGTGCGGGGCGACGAGACTTCCAGGGTGGTGCTTGGGGAGGGGCGCATTCTCGAGACCCGGCTCCTGGTGGCGGCGGACGGACGCGATTCCCTGATCCGCGAGCTGGCCGGGATTCCCACCCGGGGCTGGGATTACGATCAGCGGGCGATCGTGGCCAATGTGCGTCCGGAGCAGTGGCACGAGGAGACCGCCTGGCAGCGTTTCCTTCCGACCGGTCCCCTGGCCCTGCTGCCCCTGGCCGATGGGCGCTGCTCCATTGTGTGGTCGGTCACCGAGGACCGTGCCCAGGAACTGGTGGCGATGGACGAGACTCGTTTCTCCGAGGCCCTCACGGATGCCAGCGAGGGGCGGCTCGGTCGCATTCGGGTCGACGGTCCGCGGGCCGCGGTCCCTCTGCGGCTGCAGCACGCGGAGCGCTATGTGGAGCCTGGCCTGGCCCTGATCGGCGATGCGGCGCACGCGATCCACCCCTTGGCCGGTCAGGGAGTCAACCTGGGCTTCCTTGACGCCGCCGAGCTGGTGGCGGCCCTGGACCTGGCCTTGGGGCACCGTCGCGATATCGCCTCGACCTGGACCCTGAGGCGCTACGAGCGGGCCCGCCGTGGGGATAACATGGCGATGCTCCTCGCCATGGACGCCTTCAAACGGACGTTCGGGAGCCGTCTCCCGCCCGTCGTCGCGGCGCGCAGTCTGGGCCTCGCCCTGACCGATCGTCTGAGGCCCCTGAAGGGTCTCTTCATGGAGCGCGCCCTGGGGCTCGGGGAGGGCTTGCCACCCTTGGCCAGGCCTTAGGGCGCGGATTGTTTGGGCTTTCCGCGCGGGACAGGCGTGAGCGGCGAGTCCGTCCGGCCGCCAACGGGCTGGGTGTGATGGCACCTGATCTGCGTCTGCCGAGGTCCCCGGGCCATGGCTCGATCTTGATGATCACGCGCTAAATTAATTCAATGGATCTATGCACCCATTTTTTCGATTTGGAGCCGCCCCCTGTTTTCGGTAGCCTTGCCCCGTTCCAGGGCCGCGTCCGCAGGCGCGTGGTTGAGTCGCCAGATCCGATGTGACGACGCCGACCGCCTCTGAGCCACCGATGTCGACCGTCTAGCGCCCGAGGACCGTCTGTGATCTGGCTCGGATGGGGCGCCATCCTCCCCAGGATCCGATTCCCCTAGCCCAGACCCCCATGACCTCACTCCCGGATATCACCGACACCGAGCAATGGGTCTTCAAGACGACCCTGCGTGAGCGCTACGGTCGCGACCTGGCATTCCGACTCGCCGACGCGGATCGCCGCCTGCACCCGTCCGACCGGGAACTCAACAGGTGCCCCGTCATCCTCTGGCGGTCCGATGACGGTTGCACCTTGCATCTTCTTCGAGAGCGGCGAACGCAAGTATCGTTGCCAGTTTTCTTATAAGCCCTGCGAACAGATGGGCACGGGGATGGACGAGTACGACGACCTGGCCGAGTGTGCCGTAGCGGTACTTCAAGCCCAGGCAGACCATGTGGCCGAGCAGCGTGGCGATCTGCCGGGGAGGGGCGCCTAGCCCCATCCCCCTGCACCCGAATCCGCCGCAGTCAGTGCATGTATCGCCTGCTCTCGCGCGCGAGCCTAAATCGACCATGAGCGAATCAACGAGGGGAGAATTATGAGCGCTAAGAATGCCTTCTACGCCCAGTCCGGTGGCGTCACCGCCGTGATCAACGCCTCCGGCTGCGGGGTCATCGAGACCGCCCGGGCGCACACCGACAAGATCGCCAACGTCTTCGCGGGACGCAACGGCATCATCGGGGCCCTGACCGAGGACCTGATCGACACCAGCCAGGAGTCGGCCGAGAGCATCGCCGCCCTGCGCTACACGCCCTCGGGCGGCTTCGGCTCCTGCCGCTACAAGCTGAAGAGCCTGGAGGCCAACAAGCGGGAGTACGAGCGTCTGATCGAGGTCTTCAAGGCCCACGACATCGGTTACTTCTTCTACAACGGCGGCGGCGACTCCGCAGACACCTGCTACAAGGTCTCCCAGCTCTCCGAAAAGATGGGTTACCCGGTCCAGGCCATCCATGTGCCGAAGACCGTCGACAACGACCTGCCCATCACGGACAACTGCCCCGGTTTCGGGTCCGTGGCGAAGTACATCGCCACCTCTACGTTGGAGGCCTCCTTCGACGTGCGCTCCATGTGCGCCACGTCAACCAAGATCTTCGTCATCGAGGTCATGGGCCGGCATGCGGGCTGGATCGCCGCGGCCGGCGCCCTGGTGGCCGATCAGGGGATTCCTGTCATCACCCTCTTCCCGGAGGTGGAGTTCAACCAGGAGACCTTCCTCGCCGCGGTCAAGGCCAAGGTCGACCAGTTCGGTTATTGCACCATCTGCGTCTCCGAGGGCTGCCATTGGCCCGATGGCCGCTTCCTGGCCGAGCAGGGGACCCGCGACGCCTTCGGCCATGCGCAGCTCGGGGGCGCCGCCCCGGTCGTGGCCAACATGATCAAGGATGCCTTGGGCTACAAGTTCCACTGGGCGGTGGCCGACTACCTGCAGCGCGCCGCCAGACACCTGGCCTCCAAGTCGGACGTGGAGCAGGCCTATGCACTCGGCAAGGCCGCCGTGGAGCTGGCCATCGCGGGCCAAAACTCCGTCATGCCCACCGTGGTGCGCAAGTCCTCCGATCCCTACGTCTGGGAGATCGGCCACGCACCCCTGTCCGAGGTGGCGAACGTCGAGAAGTTCATGCCGAAGGACTTCATCTCTGATGACGGCTACGGCATCACCGACAAGTGCCGCGAGTACCTGTACCCGTTGATCGAGGGCGAGGACTATCCGCCCTACGAGAAGGGCATGCCCAAGTACGTCACCCTGAAGAACGCCCCGGTCGAGAAGAAGCTCGACGCCTTCGAGGTCTGATCGCGCAGCGGGAGGGGGCCACGTGCCCCCTCCTGACGTTTCGGCATCGGCCAGGTTCCCGCAACCGGCGAGGCTCGCAGCATGACCCTGGATGGCGCCCGTGAGTGCTCCAAGACCCAGTTCCAGTTCAGCGGCGGCCACAAGCGCAGCGCGGTGCGGCTGATTCTGGGTCAGGCCGCTCGCGAGCACGGCGAGGGCGCGGTGGACGTGCACATCCGCGCGCTGGACCTGGAGCAGGTCTTCGGCCTCGGGCCGGGCACCGATTTCTCCAGGGCGGGCCGCCAGCGCCCCTGCTGGCCGCGGGTCCAAGCCGCCGGCCGCCTCCGTGTAGACGCGGCCCTTCAGTCAGCCCCAGAGTTTCTCGACCCCTGATCTCTCACCGGGAGTGAAGATGAGCAACTACCATCTGTATCTGTCCCTGATCCCGGAGGCGCTGAT
>JBAPYD010000161.1:0-5760 GCA_049284555.1 Chromatiaceae bacterium
CGCTTGAACTGGTCGGCATTCACCCGTCTGCTGCAACGCTACCCGCTCCCGCCCGCGCGCGTGGTCCACGGCGTTTACGTCGCGTAGCGCATGTCTAGACCGAGGAGCCGGATGCCCGAATTGGGCACGTCCGGATCTGTGGGAGCCGCGGGTGAGCAATCACCCGCGGCCACCCGGCGCGGCGTCTACCTGCCCCCGGAGGGACTCGGCTGGGGGGGCAGGTATCGCCGCATTGCGGACCTTGAGGGTCGCGCCTCGACCTTCCGCAGAGGAGCGGGAACGAGAGCCGGAATTGTTCGCGGAAGATGCATCCGCGCCGGCTCGACGCGCGGGCTTTGCGTTCCGCGCCCTTTTCGCGTACCGTGCCTGGGTCAAAGCGCTATCTGGTCGGCGCTCCCCCCCGTCTCTCGGTTGATCTCCCTCCCCAAAGGCTCACCCGGAACGATCCCTTCCCAGCGCCTAGACCGGCCCGGCACAACGCCTGGGTAGGCCAACCCAGGAGACTCTCTATGCCATTTTCCGCGCTCGGCCTGTCGGCCGACCTGCTGCGCGCCGTCGCCGCGCAGGGTTACACTCAACCCACGCCGATCCAGTCGCAGGCCATCCCCGCCGTGCTCGCGCGCCGCGACATCCTCGCCGGCGCCCAGACCGGAACCGGCAAGACCGCCGCCTTCACCCTGCCGATGCTGCACCTGCTGAGCCAGTCCCGCGCGCGCCACCGGGGGCCCCGCGCCCTGGTGCTGACCCCGACCCGGGAGCTGGCCGCCCAGGTGGGAGAGAGCGTGCGTACCTACGGGCAGCACCTGCCCCTGCGCGCGATGCAGATCTTCGGCGGCGTCGGCATGGGGCCCCAGGTGGACCAGTTGCGCCGCGGGGTCGATATCGTCGTCGCCACGCCCGGGCGCCTGCTCGACCACGCCGGCCAAGGCAATATCGACCTCTCGGGGATCGAATTCCTGGTGTTGGACGAGGCCGACCGGATGCTCGACATGGGCTTCATCCACGACATTCGCCGGGTCCTCAAGCTCCTGCCCCAGCGGCGCCAGAACCTGCTCTTCTCGGCCACCTATTCCCGGGAGATCGAGCAGCTCGCGACCGGGCTCCTGCACGCCCCGCAACGCATCGAGGTCGCGAGGCGCAACACCGCCGCGGAGACCGTCGCCCAGCTCGTCCACCCGGTGGCCCAGGGACGCAAGCGGGAGCTGCTCTCGCACCTCATTCTGACCGGCGACTGGCAGCAGGTCCTGGTCTTCACGCGCACCAAGCACGGGGCGAACCGGCTCGCCCAGCAGCTGGAGCGCGACCACATCACCGCGGTGGCGATCCACGGCAACAAGAGCCAGAACGCCCGCACCCGCGCCCTGGCGGACTTCAAGCGCGGTGCCGTCCGCGTCCTGGTGGCCACCGACATCGCCGCCCGCGGGCTCGACATCGACCGCCTGCCCCACGTCGTGAACTTCGAGCTGCCGAACGTCCCCGAGGACTATGTGCACCGCATCGGCCGCACCGGGCGGGCGGGCTCCGATGGGACCGCCGTGTCCCTGGTCAGTCCGGACGAGCGCGGGCTCTTGGCCGGCATCGAGCGAGTGCTGGGCCGGCGCATCGAGCGGGAGCCGATCCAGGGTTTCGAGGATGTGGAGGCCGCCTCTCCCGAAGCCGCCGCTTCCGAGCCCAGGCAGCAGCGCCCGCGCTCGGCACAGCCGCAATCAAAGCACCATCACCACCCCCGGCCGCGGACCGAGCGGCGCGAGCAAGTCACGCGAGAGGGTGCCCAGCACCCCCGCGGACGCGGTCACTCTGGCGCTCGGAGCGGCAACCGGCGCCGACCTGCCGTCTGAGGGGGTCCGCGCCGACACTGGACCCGCTCGCGCTTCGCGAGGCGCGACGCTGGAAGCGCTCCGTCGTCAGTGGCTTATCGCCACCGAACCTGCCGGGGATCCCTTGCCCGGACGGGAAGCGCAATAGATCCGCGCTTCGCCAGGGGCACGGGCCACTCAGCTCCCGGCGATCAGCGCCCCGATGTCCAGCCCCCAGCGCTCCAGCATTCGGCGATAGACGGCGAGCTCCGCGTCTGCCAAGTGGTCGTCCGAGTTGGCCACGTGGAGCAGGGTGGCGGCGACGAAACGCCGCCGCTCGGGATCGGTCACGCCCGCGAGCACCGCGTCCACCCACTCGGGGTCCGCGAGACCCACGTACCGGGCGCTGCCCGCGTGGGCGATCAGGTCGTCGCAGTAGGTGTCGAAGACCAGCGCGAAGGCCTCCCGGTCGACGCCGAGGGTGTCCAGGACGCCGAGCCGGTCCAGGACATCGATCTCCGCCTCGGCCAGCTCACCGTCACTCACGATGAAGAGGGCGATGATACGGAGCATGGCCTCCGGGCTGTTCTCGGTGTAGGGGGTCAGCTGCGGCTCGGTCATTGGGTAGCGCCTCGGTCTCGGGGTGATCCGGCCTGGGATGATCGCACGGTCGGGAAGGCCCGGGGGAGTGCGCGCCTCGGGCCCTCGTCCGATCCGGGGCCGCGCTCGGGTTTGCCTTTCGTCAGTGACAGCGCCGACAATCCGCGGATACTGCGTCGGCTTTCACCCCTGGACCCGCGCCAACATGTTCTTTCCAGTCCCCGAGGCGGACCGCCGCCTGGCCAAGTCTCCCCATGAGCTGGCCATGGTGAACCTGCTGCTGTTCAACCTGCTGATTGGGATCGCCCTGCTGGCGGGCTCCATGGCCCAGCCGGATTCGGTCATCGCCCGATACAAGTGGTTGGCGGTCTCGGTGCCCCTCCTGACCTCCCTGGCCGTGATCGCTTACACCTGGCTGCGCGCCGCCCGGGCGCGCGCCACCTCGCCCTGGTTCGTCGCCGCCCATTGGCGGCTCTCGGCGGGGCGGTACAAGGGGCTGCTCGCGGCCTATGTGGTCTGCGCCGCCCTCCTGAGCCTGGCATTCTTCGGGGGGGTCGATGAGGCGGCCATCGAGGCCCAGATCAAGGACTTGCCACCGGCGATGCAGGCCATGGAGCGGGGCAAGCTGCACTCTCAGCATATGGGCGAGCAGGTGTGGGCGCGCATCGCCGTGGTGCCCCTGTTGCTGACCGTGATGGCGACCATCATGTTGGAGTCGGGCTCCATCTATCAGGCCCAGCGGGGGGAGGTTCCCGGCGGTGTCGTCGAGCGCTTCCCTCCGCCGCCTGACCTGAAAGGCTCCGAGACCGAGATCATCCGAGACAGCCCACCCACTGAGACCGAAGGACCAACATCCCCATGAGACCAACCCAACTGATCGCAGCAACCATCATGACCATCGCCTCCACTACCGCAATTGCCGCCAACCCCAAGGTCGCCCTGGACGTGTCCATCGGCGGCGAGCCAGCCGGCACCCTCACCCTGGAGCTGTTCGCCGACGTGGTGCCCAAGACCGCGGAGAACTTCCGGGCCCTGTGCACCGGCGAGAAGGGCACGGGCAATAGCGGCAAGCCCCTGAGCTACAAGGGCAGCCCCTTCCACCGCATCATCCCGGGCTTCATGATCCAGGGGGGCGACTTCACCCGCGGCAACGGCACCGGCGGCGAGTCCATCTACGGCGAGAAGTTCGCGGACGAGAACTTCGAGCTGAAGCACACCGGCCCCGGCATCCTCTCCATGGCCAACGCGGGCCCGAACACCAACGGCTCCCAGTTCTTCATCACGGTGGCCGAGACGCCTTGGCTTGACGGCAAGCACGTCGTGTTCGGAAAGGTGGTGGACGGGATGGACGTGCTGAAGAAGATGGAGGAGCAGGGCAGCCGCTCGGGCCAGACCAAGGCCGACGTGGTGCTGAGCGACTGCAAGCAGCTCTGACCCACGCCACGGCCGGCCTCCGCGGGGGCCGGCCCTGTCCTTTGTCAGCGGCCTGGGGCCGAGCCTTGCGGCCCCATTCAGGGCATGATTTGCGCCCTTTCAGAGGGCGACGCTGTTCCCGCGCAGCAGCGCGCTTTCCGAACAGCAGACCCCCGCGCCCGTTCTGCTAGACTCAAGGTCCGCGTAAGCGGACCTTCATCGTTTCCCAAGCCACACCCGAGGCCACGATCATGCAATGGGCGGATGTCGTCAATGATCCCACCCTTAGAAATCTTCCCTACAAGATCGAGCTCAACCAGTACGGTCAAATTGTTATGACTCCGCATTGGCCCATCCATTCGGAGATTCAAAGCCTGCTTCAGGACGCGCTGAATGACCGACTCGCGGGTGGCCGGGCAGTTCAAGAGTATGCGATTCAGACCACCGCTGGGGTGCGCGTAGCCGATGTGGTGTGGCGGTCGGAGGAACGCTGGAGCGAGATTCGAGCCGCGGGTGCAGTCCCCGCGCCGGTCGCCCCCGAGATCTGCATCGAGGTCCAGTCCAGCAGTAACACCGAAGCTGAGATGGCAGAGAAGCGGGCGCTCTACTTCGAGGCCGGCGCCCTCGAGGTGTGGCTTTATGACGAGAGTGGCCGTCTCCGGTTCTTCGACCCCGACGGGGAGAGGGCTCAATCCAAGCTGGTTCCAAGCTTTCCGCTCCGAGTCGACATCTGAATTTTGAATGCTACAAACTGAGCACTGACTCTGCTGACCCTCACCAAACACTACCCCGCGTTCGCCCGCTGCCGCCATACCTGAGGATCACGCCCCGCACGCCACGGAAACCCGCGGAAGCCGGGCTGGGCCTCGCACTGCGTCCATAGTGGCTCAAAGCCCACCAGCAACGGACCCCGAGCGGACTTGTGTGCCGATCGTGCCGCGCGAGCACCGAGCCCCGCCCTATCCCGCATCGCGGGTGCTCCGCCGCACATTCCGACGCGCCGAATACAAAATCCGACATCTCGGAGATCAGCGACGAAACCCCGAAGCTGAAAAGATCGACCGCGGTGACGCGGGGATGATCCCAGGGAAACGAGTGCCGGATGAGCCCTGCGACTGGAGACCTGTCAGGTCCAGTCTCGCCCCAGGGCGTCAGCGATTCGGCGGCTGGCGTACTCCCAATCGATCCGCTCCTGTTCCAGCCTGACGTGCTCCCCCCAACGGTCGCCCAAGAGCCCCCGGAAGACCTCCTCTTCTTCCTCCGTCAGGGTCCCGAGCGGCGCCGGTGCGGGTTTCTCCTCGCGCTGCCAGAGTGACCTGTAGGCCAGCAGGGTGTCCTGGTCCATCATCAGGGAGCGGGCTCGGGGCAGGTAACGGCGCAGCCGCGACAGGATGGCGAAGCCATGGGTGTCGAGGTCGCCCCAATAGTAGGTGGCGCAGCTTGCGAGCCAAGGGATGGCGCCGAAGGACTCGACCGCGTAGCCGCGGGCAAGAAAGGCAACGGTGCGAGGGAGCTCTGGTAGGGCAAGTCCGGTCTGGAGGTTCTCGACGATCAGGGCACTGGCCGGCGCGATGGGCAAGGCGGCGATCTCTTCCAGGGGCGAGGAGAGGTCGCTCAAGCCTCCGAAGTGGCGGCTCATTTGTGGGTCCAAGATGCGCAACCGTAGAAGGTCGGGGACCCGCCGCAGGCCGCCGAGGGCGTAGAGGTCCCCCAGGCCGCCATGCAACTGGCGCAGCAGGTCGGTCACCCGGCCGCCGTTCGCCTCGATCCACTTGGTGTCGATCCCGGGTATCGGGAGCTGGCGCAGGTAGAGTCCGGAGTTGGGGTGCTCCGTCAACCAGATGAGCACCGAGATCAGGCGCTGGAATTCGCTGTCCAGGCACCCAGCAAGCCACTCGAAGTGCCGCCCCATGCGCAACCCCTCGCGCCCCAGCGCCCGGCGGATCTGCCC
>JBAPYD010000162.1:0-8338 GCA_049284555.1 Chromatiaceae bacterium
GCCCAACGCGGAGCTGGAGCCCGGCTCCAAGGTGGGGCCCGGGACGGTCCTCGGGACCGTCCAGGAGACCCAGACGATTCGTCACCGCGTCCTGGTGCCGCCCGGAATCGAGGGTGAGCTGGAGGAAATCGCGCCCGCGGGGGAATATGACATCGAGGCGTCCATCGCGCGGGTACGCAACCCAAGGGGTCAGAGCGTCAAGCTCAGCATGTATCACCGCTGGCCGGTGCGCCGACCGCGGCCCTATCTGAGGCGCGACGACGGCGTCTCGCCGCTGATCACCGGGCAGCGGGTCATCGATACCTTCTTCCCCCAGCTCAAGGGGGGCAAGGGGGCCGTTCCTGGCCCCTTCGGTGCCGGCAAGACCGTGGTCCAGCAACAGATCGCACGCTGGTCCAACGCCGACATCGTCATCTACGTGGGCTGCGGGGAGCGCGGCAACGAGCTGGTGGACGTGCTGGAGACCTTCCCGGAGCTGGACGACCCCTACACCGGTCGCAAGCTCATGGAGCGCACCCTGCTGGTCGCCAATACCTCGAACATGCCGGTGGTCGCGCGGGAGGCCTCCGTCTATGTCGGGATCACCATGGCCGAGTACTACCGGGACATGGGTTATGACGTGGTGATGCTCGCGGATTCCACCTCCCGCTGGGCCGAGGCCCTTCGGGAGGTCTCCGGGCGCCTCGGTCAGATGCCGGTGGAGGAAGGCTATCCGGCGTACCTCGCCTCCCGCCTGGCGGCGGTCTACGAGCGCGCCGGTCGGGTGGAGACCCACGGGGCCGGATCGGGCTCGGTCACCCTGATCGGCGCCGTGTCGCCACCGGGCGGCGACTTCTCGGAGCCGGTCACCAGTCACACCAAGGACATCATCGAGACCTTCTGGGCCCTCTCGAAAGAGCTGGCGGACGCCCGCCACTACCCGTCCATCGACTGGGTCACCAGCTTTTCCAGCCATGTCCACACCGCGGCCGAGTGGTGGCACAAGGAGGTGGACCCGGACTGGGAGAAGCGCCGTACCTCGGCCCTGGCCCTGCTGGCAAGGGACGCGGAGCTGTCGCGTATCGTCAACCTGGTGGGGCCCGAGGCCCTGTCCGACGCCCAGCGCTGGGAGCTGGAGGGGGCCTCTCTCGTCAAGGAGGGGGTCTTGCAGCAAAGCGCCCTGGATGACGTGGACACCTTCTGCTCACCCCAGAAGCAGTACGCCCTGCTGGATCTCGCCATCACCATCTACAAGCGGGGAGCCGCGCTGATCGAGATCGGGGTGCCGGTCTCCGAGCTCCAGTCCCTCCCCATCCTGGCCAAGATGCGGCGACTCAAGTCCTTGTACACCAGCGAGCAGATGGACCAGATCCAGGCCTTCCGGGTCGAGGTGAATGCATCCATGGAGGAGATTCGGGTCGAATACGCAAAGCACGGGGAGAGGGCCTAGGGCCGAGCGCCAAGGCCGAGTATACGATCGCATTCCTCGGTCCTTGGCCCTTGGCGCGATCCCCGACAATGAGCGGCCCCATTAAGACCGACCTTTCAGAGATGGCATGAGCAGACCATGAGCATCAAAGAGTATCGAACGGCCACGGAGGCCCGCGGCGGCCTGCTGGTGGTCAGAGACGCCCCGGGCGTCGCCTTCGGGGACCGGGTTCGCGTCGAGGACCATGCGGGCAACATACGCAACGGCCAGGTAATCCGCTCCGCCGACGCGGAGGTGCTGGTCCTGATCTTCGAAGGGACCGAGGACCTGGACCTGGAGCAGACCTGGATCCGCTTCCTCGACGAGCCGGTGGAGATCGCACTCTCGCCGGAGCTCCTCGGCCGAGAGTTCAACGGACTGGGCGTCCCGCGCGATGGAAGACCGCCGATCCTCTCCAACCTGCGCCGGCCGGTGGGCGGCTCCGCCATCAACCCGGCGGCACGCACCTACCCCCGGGAGTTCATCCAGACGGGGGTCTCCACCATCGACGGGCTGAACAGCCTGGTGCGCGGCCAGAAGCTCCCGATCTTCTCGGGCTCGGGCCTGCCCCACAACCGACTGGCCGCCCAGATCGTACGCCAGGCCAAGCTCAAGGACGAGGACACCAGCTTCTCCATCGTCTTCGCGGCCATGGGGGTCTCCTACGTGGACGCCAAGTTCTTCCGGGACGAGTTCGGCTCCTCCGGGGTGCTGCGAAACGTCGTGATGTTCATCAACCTGGCTGACGATCCACCGGTGGAGCGTCTCACCCTCCCCCGTACCGCGCTGACCGCCGCCGAATATCTGGCCTACGACCTGGACCGCCATGTCCTCGTTGTCATGACGGACATGACCTATTACGCCGAGGCCCTGCGGGAGGTCGCCACCGCCAAGGGGGACGTGCCCGCCCGCAAGGGCTATCCGGGCTATCTCTACTCGGACCTTGCCGAGATCTACGAGCGCTGCGGCCGCATCCACGAGCGCCACGGCTCCATCACCATGATGCCCGTGGTCTCCATGCCGTCGGACGACATCACCCACCCCATCCCGGACCTGACGGGCTATATCACCGAGGGCCAGATCGTGCTCTCCCGGGAGCTGCACAACCAAGGCGTCTATCCGCCGGTGCACATCTCCCCGAGTCTGTCCCGTTTGATGAAGGACGGCATCGGCAAGGACGACACCCGCGAGGACCATCCCCGGGTCGCCGCCCAGATCTACGCCCTCTACGCCCGCGCCCAGGAGACCCGCAACCTCGCCTCCATCATCGGCGCCGACGAGCTCTCCGAGCGGGACCGTCTCTATCTCAAGTTCGCCGACGACTTCGACCAGCGCTTCGTCGGTCAAGGGGAGTCGGAGGACCGCTCCATCGAGGCCACCCTGAACCTCGCCTGGGAGCTCATGAGCCAATTCCCGCGCGACATGCTGACCCGCATGAAGGAGACCGATCTCGCCAAGTACTACACCGGCACCGAGTAGGTCGAGCTTCAGCCCGACAAGGGCCGACTAAGGATGAGAGCGATGGCCGCAGAAGTGTGTCTCTAAGACGACCAGTCGGAACCGACGCAACCACACGGGGATACTTCGAGATGCCAGCCGACCCGCCCCTCTCCGCGGTGACGTGCGACGAGTGCGCCGCCGTCTGCTGCCGTCTCGAGGTCCTGCTCCTCACCGAGACCGGGGTCCCCCGGCGCTTCAAGAGGGCCAACCCCGGGGGCGTCCCGTCCATGGACCGGCTGGATGACGGGTGGTGCGCGGCCCTGGATCGGGCAACCCTGCGCTGCCGAATCTACGACCAGCGCCCCCTGATCTGCCGGGAGCTCGCCGCGGGCGGACCCGACTGCCTCGCGGAGCGCGCCCACTGGGCCACCGTCTAACGACCCGCCATACGCCCATGACCCAACAACTGATCAAGGTCCCCCCCACCAAGAACACCCTGCTCAAGCTCAAGAAGCAGGTCCGCTTCCTGGAGGAGGGGCATGACCTTCTGGAGCGCAAGCGCGAGCTTCTGACGCGCCTGGTCTACGAGCGCATCGGGGAATACCGCCGCCTGCGCAGCGAGGCCGAGCAGAGACTGCGCGAGGCCTTCCGGTGCCTGAGCCTCACCCACCTGCGCATGGGCAGCCGCGGGATCCGTCAGGCATCCCTGGGGGCAGAGCCCGCCCTCAAGGTCGACATCCTGCCCCGCCGGGCCCTGGGCGTGGAGTATCCCTCCGTGGCCGCCGAGCGGTTGCCGCTAAAGCCCGTCGGCCTGCTCGGCACGGACGCGAGCTTCGACACCACCCGGGACAACCTGGCCAACGCGGCCGTGGTGCTGGCCCGCCTCGGCGAGGTTGAGATCGCCCTGCACCGGCTCCTGGAAGAGCAACGCAAGGCCCAGAAGCGGGTCAATGCCCTCAAGTACAACATCATCCCACTCTACCGGCGCACGATTCACTTCATCCAGTCCGCCCTCGAGGAGGAGGAGCGCAATACCCTCTTCCAGGTCAAGCTCCTGAGAGAACGGGCCGAGGCCTGAGGCCCCGCCGACGCGACCACCGGGAGACGACGAGCCCCCCCGAGGAGCCGTTTCAGGTAGGATTCGCCCCGCGACTCAACCACGGGGGTCCCCTCTTGAAAGCACCAGCCGAATCCATCGGAGCCGTCGCGGTACCCGTCACGCCTCGCGCCCGCATCCGCCTGCTCGTCGCCGGGACCGCCGCCCTGGCAATCCTGTCCCTGCCCGGCTGCAAGCCGGCGGATGAGCCCGAGGGTCCACCGCCCATCCGCCCCGTCCGGGTGGTGACGGTCCAGGAGCGGGCGGCGGGCGAGACCGTGACCCTGACCGGGACCGTCCAGGCCCAGGAGGACGTGAATCTCGCCTTCCGGATCGGCGGCCAGCTGCTGGAGCGCAACGTCAACGTCGGGGACCAGGTACGCACCGGTCAGGTGGTGGCCCGTCTGGATCCCTCCACCCTGCGCGACGCGGTGCAGGGTGCCCGGGCCAATCTGGCGGCCGCCATGGCGCGCCTCGTGGACGCGCGTAACGAGGTGCGGCGCCTCGAGCCGCTCCTGCCCCAGGGCTTCGTCTCGCGCCAGATGTTCGATCGGGCGGTCGAGGCGCGCAACGCCGCCCAGGCCATGGTGGACGCGGCCGAGGCCCAGGTGAGCGCCGCCGAGACCCAGTTCTCCTACGCGGATCTCCTGGCGGACGGCCCCGGCGTGGTCACGGCACGGGGGGCCGAGCCCGGAGAGGTGGTCGCGGCCGGCCGGATGATCGTGCGGCTTGCCCGCGAGGGGGGTCGCGATGCGGTCTTCGACTTTCCCGCCCGTGTCAAGGACCAGGCCCGCGCGGACGAGGATGTCCTGGTGGTGTTGAGCACCAACCCCGAGGTGAAGGCCCAGGGCCGGATCCGCGAGGTCTCCCCCGAGGCCGATCCGGTGACCCGCACCTTCCAGGTCCGCGTTGGGCTCAGCGACCCGCCGGCGGCCCTGCGGCTCGGCTCCACCGTGACCGGAACCATCGAGCTCGGCGGCGGCACGGGGATGACCGTGCCCGCTGCCGCCCTGACCTCAAGCCAGGGGGCCCCGGCGGTGTGGGTGATGGACCCGGACGCGGGCATGGTCAACCTCCGCGCGGTGGAGGTGGCGGGCTTCGAGCTCGATCGGGTGCTCATCGCCCACGGCCTGAGCGACGGGGAGCTGGTGGTGACGGCGGGGGTCAAGACCCTGCGCCCGAACCAGCGGGTGCGCCTGCTGGGCGCCCCGCCGACGCCGGAGCCTTCCGCCGAGGCCCCACCTCAAACGAATGCCGGGCCGGCGATGAATCCCTTGGACCGGCCGGGATCATCCGAGGAACCCGCGCCCGAGGCGCGGCCATGAGCGGATTCAATCTCTCCGAATGGGCGATCAGGAACCGCTCGGTGGTGGTCTTCCTGATGATTGTCTCGGTGGCGGCCGGGATCAGCGCCTTCTTCCAGCTCGGGCGGGCCGAGGACCCCCCCTTCACCTTCCGCACCATGGTCGTGAGCGCTGCCTGGCCCGGGGCGACCCTGGGGGAGACCGTTCTTCAGGTCACCGAGCGGCTCGAGCGTACCCTGCAGGAGGCCCCCAACCTCGACAACCTCCGAAGCTTCACCCGGCCGGGGGCCACCACCATCTTCGTGGACCTGACCGGCGATACCGGCCCCAAGGCGGTGGAGGACACCTGGTATCAGGTACGCAAGAAGGTGGGGGACATGCGCCATACCCTGCCCCAGGGAATCGTGGGGCCCCGGTTCAACGACGAGTTCGGCGACACCTACGGCATCATCTACGGCTTCACCGGAGACGGCTTCACCCACCGGGAGCTGCGCGACTACGTCGAGGAGGTGCGCTCCCGGCTGCTGAGGGTCCCGGATGTCTCGAAGGTGAACGTCCTGGGGGCCCAGGACGAGCGCATCTTCATCGAGTTCGACATGCGGACCCTGGCGGGCCTGGGCTTCGACCCCTCCGCCCTGGTGAGCGCGCTCGCCGCCCAGAACGTGGTCCGGCCCTCCGGCGTGATCCAGACGGGGGATGAGAGCATCTCGCTTCGCGTCTCCGGGGCCTTCCGCACGGAGGCGGACATCCTCGACGTCAACTTCGCGGTCGGCGACCGCATGGTGCGGCTCGGGGACATCGCCCAGGTTCGCCGCGGCCTCGCCGATCCGCCCCAGCCCCTGTTCCGGGTGAACGGGGTACCGGCCATAGGGCTCGCGGTCGTCATGAGAGACGGCGGCGATATCCTCGCCCTCGGCGAGAACGTCCGGGGCACCATGCAGGAGATCGTCGCCGACCTGCCCATCGGCATCGAGGCGACGCGGGTGGCCGATCAGCCGGAGACCGTGGACGCGGCCATCAACGACTTCACCACATCCCTCTGGCAGGCCATCGTGATCATCCTGGGGGTGAGCTTCCTCAGCCTGGGGGTGCGGGCCGGTGCCGTGGTGGCGCTGGCGATCCCGCTGGTCCTGACCTCGGTCTTCGCCCTCATGGACATCTTCGACATCGACCTGCAGCGGATCTCCCTGGGCGCCCTGATCATCGCCCTGGCCCTCCTGGTGGACGATGCCATGACCACGGTGGACGCCATGTCCCGGCGTCTCGCCCTGGGGGAGGCGAAGGAGGCCGCCGCGACCTATGCCTACAAGACCCTGGCCTTCGCCATGCTCACCGGGACCCTGGTCACCATCGCCGGGTTCGTCCCGGTTGGCTTCGCCGCCAGCTCCGCGGGCGAGTACACCTTCGACATCTTCGCGGTCGTCGGCATCACCCTGCTGATCTCCTGGCTCGTGGCGGTGGTCTTCGCACCGCTTCTGGGCGTTCTGCTCCTGGTCCCACCCAGGACCTCCCAGGACGAGGCCAGCCCCGGCGCCTTGCTTGGGGGCTACCGCGCCCTCCTCAACGGGGCCATCCGGATGCGCTGGCTCACCATCGCGGTGACCGTCGCTGCCTTCGTCCTCTCGCTCTACGGACTGGGGCTGGTGCCCCGGCAGTTCTTCCCCGCCTCGGACCGCACCGATCTCCTGGTCGATGTCAGCCTCCCCCAGAATGCCTCCATCCACGCCACGGCCCGGGAGGCGGACCGGCTCGACGCCATCCTGGCCGCCGACCCGGACGTGGACCACTGGAGCACCTACGTCGGCTGGGGCGCGGTGCGCTTCTACCTTCCGCTCAACGTACAGCTACCCAACCCCTTCTTCACCCAGGCCGTGGTGGTCGCCAAGGACGTGGCGGCCCGCGAGCGGCTGGAGGTCAAGCTGGAGCAGTACCTGAAGGAAGAGGTGCCCCAGGCCGTCACGCGCGTGGCGCCCCTGGAGCTCGGTCCCCCCGTGGGCTGGCCCATCCAGTACCGCGTCCTCGGGGAGGACCTGGATCGGCTGCGCGAGATCGCCCTGGAGCTCGGCCAGCTGGTCGCCGACCACCCCAGGGCCCGGGACGTCAACTTCGATTGGATGGAGCCCGGCCGCCAGCTACGCATCCGGATCGACCAGGACCAGGTCCGCCGGCTCGGGCTGTCCTCCGCTAGCGTCGCCTCGGCGCTCAACGCCCACATCAATGGGATCACAGTCACCCAGGTGCGCGATGACATCTACCTCGTCGACGTGGTGGCCCGGGAGCGGGAGGGCCAGCGCCTGCCGTTCTCGACCTTGCGCACCCTGGATGTCCCACTGCCCGATGGACGCACGGTGGCCTTGGACCAGCTCGCCACCTTCGACTACGGTCAGGAGTATCCGATGATCTGGCGGCGGGATCGGGTCCCGACCCTGACGGTCCAGGCCGATGTGGCCCCCGATGTCCTTCCCGACGCGGTGGTCACGGACCTGGCCCCGAAGGTGGAGGCCCTCGATGCCCGGCTTCCGGAAGGCTACTGGATCGAGGTGGGCGGCTCGGTCGAGGAAAGCGCCAAGTCCCAGGCCTCCGTCATGGCGGTGGTGCCGGTCATGCTCCTCATCATGATCGCGCTCCTGATGTTTCAGCTGCGGAGCTTCGCCCTGCTCGTCATCGTGCTCAGTGTGGTCCCCCTGGGGCTCATCGGGGTCGTTGGCGCCCTGCTCGTGTCCCAGCAGCCCCTTGGCTTCGTCGCCATCCTGGGGGTGCTCGCCCTCATCGGCATGATCGCCAAGAACTCGGTCATCCTGATCAGCCAGATCGAGCAGGAGCGGGCCACCGGAAAGCCCCTGCAGGCGGCCGTGGTGGACGCCAGCGCCTCGCGCCTGCGTCCCATCATGCTCACCGCCATGTCCACCGTCCTAGGCCTGATCCCGATCGCACCGACCGTGTTCTGGGGACCCATGGCCTTCGCCATCATGGGCGGCCTCCTGGTGGCCTCACTCCTCACCCTGGTCTTCCTGCCGACGCTCTATGTGACCTGGGCATCCCTCTGGCACG
>JBAPYD010000163.1:0-1649 GCA_049284555.1 Chromatiaceae bacterium
GCGCAAGAGCACGCCTCGGCTGTTGCGCAGCTTGCCGGCAATCAGGGAGCGGGCGATGGCCAACGTCTGGTCCGGGTCACCCGCGGCGCGATATTGCGCCTGGCGCAGCAGGATGTTGCCGGAGACCGGGCCCTCCAGCCGCGCCTTGAAGCGACCCCGGTTGTCGAGCAGCACCAGCGACTTGCCCTCGTCCGCCAGACGGTGCATCAGGGCGGGGGAGACCAGCACATTTCCGAAGCAGACCAGGGTTCCGATGTGGTGCAAGGGGACCCGTAGGCGCGTCTCGTGCTCCACCTCGATGCGCACCGTGGAGTTGTCCAGGTGCGCGTAGGCGTTCGGGGTCATGACGTAGAGGGTGTTCTGGACCTGGTACACGGCGGCTCACTTGCAGGGTTCGGCGATGGGCCCGCCGTCAGGCGCCTGGCGGCGGCAACGAGGATCCGAGCAGACCGCTGTTCGTAGGAAGGTGCGTCTCACCGCAATTCGCAATTGCCTGCTCTCAAGCCTCGGTGTCTGGCTCGAACAGCACACCGAGCGCCCTGGTGTTCCGCTCGCGGGTCGCGACCAGCTCCGGTTGACAGATTTCCTTGAGGGAGCACTCGCGGCAGCGCTGGTCGTTCACGGGCGGCGGCATGTGGCCGGAGGCGAGCATGGCTCGGATGGCATTCGCGGTCTCGACGACCAGGCTCCGCAGCTCCGCAGTGATCTCGACCTCCCGGCGCCGATGACTGGACGCGTGATAGATGGCCCCTTTGGTGACGGGGCGACCGAGCATTTCCTCCAGGCAAAGGGCCTGGGCGGCGAGCTGGATGTCGTCGTGCCGGGCCCGGCGCTTGCGGCCGTGCTTGTACTCGACGGGGAACGCGGTCCCGTCGGGGTGAAACTCCACCAGGTCCGCCTTGCCGATGAGCCCGAGCCGCAGGGACCAGAGCGGCAAGGAGCGCTCCACCTTGACCCCTGCCTGCAGCTCCACACCCGGCTGATCCACCAGGTGATGCACGGCCTGTCCGCGGGCCGTGTGGACGTTGTCGGCGAATTCCTGCTCCTGATGGATCAGGGCGCACTGGCGCGGGCAGTAGGTCCAGTGCTGGAGCGCCGAGAGAGGGATGGGGTCCGTGTCGCTCACGGGAGGGTGCGGCGCCGCAGGGTCGTGCCGTCGTAGATATGAAAGTGCCCAGGAATCAGGAGGCCGGATCCGTACAAGGCCTCGATCCAGTCCGCTGGCTGCTCCGGGAGATAGGAGGTCACGCGGAACAGCAAGATCAAGGGGGGCGCCGCGAGGCGACGCCTGAAAACAAGCTCCCCGTAATCCCGATCGAAGGTCGCGAGCCAGCGTCCTTCCTGCTTAGCGAGCGCCATGACATCGGTATCCGCCGAGCTGGCAGCGCCCTCGGCGACCGCAAAGACGTCCCATCCAGCCCCGCGCAGCTTGAGCACGGCGGGGAGAGGCAGGTTCTCGTTCGCTAGCCAGCGCGGCTTCACGCGGATGCCTTGCGGACGGCCACATAGTCCTCTTCTCTGAAGACCTCGGTGACGAAGGCGATTGCCGCGAGAACGTCCTCGCGGGTGATGCGCGGGTAGGACGCGGTGATCTGCTCCAGGGTCCACCCGTCGGCTAGCCGATCCATGATCAGGTCCACGGAGATCCG
>JBAPYD010000164.1:0-1747 GCA_049284555.1 Chromatiaceae bacterium
ACGAGCAGGTGAAGCAGGCCCATGAGCTGCTCGTGGCCAGCAACCTGAACTACATCGGCTACGTGGAAGGGGACGACATCTATCTCGGCGACGTGGACCTGGTGGTCTCCGATGGCTTCGTCGGTAACGTGGCCCTGAAGAGCAGCGAGGGGGTGGCCAAGCTGGTGCGCCATCTGCTGCGGGCTGAGTTCGAGCGCAATCTGCTGACCCGGCTGACGGGGCTCGCGGCCCTTCCCATTCTTCGCCGGTTTCGCCGCACGATGGATCCCCGCCGGTACAATGGCGCGAGTCTCCTCGGGTTGCGGGGCATCGTGATCAAGAGCCACGGCGGGGCGGACGAGATCGCCTACGAGAACGCGATTCGCATCGCGGAGAAGGAGATCCACTGCGACGTCCCCGGGCGCATCGCCGAGCAGGTCGGCCGCCACCTGGACAATGGCCACCTGAGGGCGACCGCCTGATGATCTACTCCCGAATCCTCGGGACCGGCGGTTATCTGCCCGAGCGGGTGATGACCAACGCCGAGCTCGAGACCATGGTCGATACCACGGACGCCTGGATCCGCGAGCGGACCGGGATCGAGAAGCGTCACCTGGTCGTCGCGGGTGAGACCTGCTGCGACCTGGCGGAGCGGGCATCGCGCCCGGCCCTGGAGGCCGCCGGCATCGCCCCCGCCGATCTGGACCTGATCCTGGTGGCCACCACCACCCCCGATCAGTTCTTCCCGAGCACGGCCTGCCTGCTGCAGCAGCGCCTCGACGTCCATGGCTGCCCCGCCTTCGACCTGCAGGCGGTGTGCACCGGCTTCATCTACGCCCTCGGGGTGGCCGACAAGTTCATTCGAACCGGTGCGGCCCGCCGTGCCCTCGTGGTGGGTGCCGAGACCCTCTCCCGCGTCATCGACTGGACCGATCGGGGGACCTGCGTCCTGTTCGGTGACGGGGCCGGCGCCGTGGTGCTGGAGGCCGCCGAGGAGCCGGGCCTCATCTCGACACACCTGCACGCGGATGGGGCCTACAAGGACCTGCTCCAGATCCCCGGCGGACTGGGAAACGGGGACTGCTCCAACGCCCACATGGAGATGAAGGGCAACGAGGTCTTCCGCATGGCGGTCACCACCCTCGGGCGCATCGTCGATGAGACACTCGGGGCCAACGGACTCTCCAAATCCGATATCGACTGGCTGATCCCCCATCAGGCCAATATTCGGATCATCCAGGCGACGGCCAGAAAGCTCGACCTGCCCATGGAGCGGGTCGTGGTCACGGTGGCCGAGCACGGCAACACCTCGGCGGCCTCCATTCCCCTCGCCTTCGACCAGGCGGTGCGGGACGGGCGCATCCGCCGCGGCGAGATGCTGCTGATGGAGGCCTTCGGTGGCGGCTTCACCTGGGGCTCTGTGTTGGCCCGTTACTGACGGGGGCAGGGTGGCGAGGGCTCGACGCATGACTCCAGAATCGAAACTTGCTGTCTTCTTTCCCGGTCAAGGGTCCCAGTCCGTCGGGATGCTTCAGGCGCTCGCGGGCGATCATCCCGTTGTCCTGGACGTCTTCGGCGAGGCCTCCGAGGCCCTCGGTCGGGACCTCTGGGACCTGACGAGCCGCGGCCCCGGCGACGTCCTGGACCAAACGGAAAACACCCAACCCGCCATGCTCGCCGCGGGCGTCGCGGCCTGGCGCGTCTGGCTGGAGGCCGGCGGTCCACCGGCAACCCTCATGGCGGGCCACAGCCTGGGGGAGTACACGGC
>JBAPYD010000165.1:0-5584 GCA_049284555.1 Chromatiaceae bacterium
CGGCGTATCCTCGAGCGGCGCCAGATAGATGCCGCCCAGGGTCGGATCCCACTCGTCGTCGAAACCAGCGAAGATCACAGAGCCGTCCGCGGCGCTCGGCGGCGAGGTGGAGCCGAAGACCTGGTCAGTGCCGGGAATGAGGGTGTCGATGTTGTTGGCGATGAGCACTACGGGGTTGTCGCCGCCACCCGGCTTGTCATTGATATCCTGATCGAACAGCTCGCGGTAGAAGACGCCCGTCTTGCCGGCCCCATCCACCGTGTAGTTGCCCTTGAACACGATGGTTGCCTCCCCCGTCACCGCGGGTGCTCCGGGGAAGACGTCGAACATGGTGGGCGGATCGGTTTCGACGCCGGGGACGGCGAAGAACTCGAAGCCGGGGACGGCGCCGAGCTTGCTCACGCCGGTGATGAGCGGGCCGAAGGGGTTGGTGTAGATGCCAGTAGTTCCCGCCCGCGTCTCGATTGGCTCGCCCGTCTCAAGGTCCGTTCCCACCTCGTAGACCCACACCGGCTGGTGGTTGCCGCGGGTGGCAATGGTGTCCGACATCATGTCGATCCGCGGAAAGGACGGGGTCTCGATGAAGGTGGTCAGGCTCGGGTTGAACGGCGGGTAGTGGGCGTTGTTCGGCTGGGGAACCTCCACGGTCCGGTCGAGGATGCGGACGATAGGGCTGCCCGCCACGCCCATGTCGCGCGTGTAGATGCCGTGGATTGGCTGGTTTTCCCCCCCGCCTGGCTCACTCCCACCTCCAGCGCCTCCACCGCCGCCGCCGCCGCGGCTCCGGGCGCGGATGACCACCAGGCCGTTCACATTCACCGAGGGCTGGTTGTAGCTGTTGAAAAGGCACCGGCGCGGCGTTGGTGTCTGCAGGCAGCGTGGATCGTCAGTCGGCATCAGGTCGTTGTTGTTCACCACCGTCGTCCACTCGAACCAGGGTGGCGCCGGCGG
This sequence comes from Chromatiaceae bacterium, assembly GCA_049284555.1. Lineage (GTDB taxonomy): Bacteria > Pseudomonadota > Gammaproteobacteria > Chromatiales > Chromatiaceae > Thiodictyon. The sequence continues at coordinate 952 of JBAPYD010000165.1, forward strand.
GGCGGCATCGACGGCATACACCGCAGCCAAGCTGGCGAGGGCGGCAACGCCCGCGGTGAGATAGATGGTTGAGAGATGGTGGTATCGCATGGCCTTCTCCTCCCGCGCCGATCGAGGGTCGATCGAACGGTAACTTGTTATTTGACGGAGGCCGGGGAAGGTCTGCCAGCCCTTTCCCGGCCTGTTGTCAGCGTGTGGCGCCAGGGGCTAACGGCAGGCCAATCCTAGCGCTGCGGCTTACCCCCACCCTGTCCGCCACCCGGCACCACGACGATGTCGATGTAGGCGTTGTTGGCGTCGTTGTTGTCGTTGGGAACGTCAGTACCCGTGAAAGTGACAGCGGGTGTGGTGTTGAACCGGATCTGGTAGTTTCCCGCCGCGCTGACGCGCAGGTTGTACCCGTACACGACCTTGCCGGTGGCGTTGATCTCGGGCGCGATCGGCTGGAGCGGAACCGCAAACTCGCCGGTGTCCAGGTTCTGGACGCTCAACTGCATGCCGGCGTCATGCACCACCCACTCCGCTGGCAGGAATTGGTCCGGCGTGGCGACATAGACGTCCCCTTCAAGCACTGCGTCGTGCCCGTAGGCGGAAAGCCGGTCGAGCGTGCTCGGCTCCAGCTTGAGCACCCTGTAACCTTCCAAGTACGGAAGCACAGATTCGGCCGAGTTCGTGAGAACGATCTCGACCCGGATCGGGCTGCCGACCTTCAGCTTCGCGTCGCCCTCGAGGTTGTCGCCCCAGTTGCCGATCACTGATGCCGCGTCGGCGTTGAAGCACTGCGCCTGCCAGATGTGCACCTTCTGGACCCACCAGTCGCCCGGGAGCTCATAGCCGGTCAGTGGGGTACCGGTGGGCGGCAACAGATCTGACGGATTCGCTTCATCTGCGCCGCAGACAAGAGTCCCGAGGGAACCGACCAAGATCGCCGGCACCGACAGATTCTGGGCGGCCGTCTCATCGCCTCCGTCAGGTGGTCCTGGAATGCCACCTTTGGCCGCGAAGGCGTCAACGCTGTATACGAGCATGCCCGCAAGGGCAGTGGCTACTGTGAAAGCATATGTTGGTCTCATGACTCTCTCTCCTCTCCCCACTTGTTCCCAATGCCGCAACGGAGTGCCGGGGAGACCCGCCACCGTCCACACTTCACGCTGGTGCCGCTGCGGCAGCCTTGGATACACGGCGTGCGGTTCCTCCGCCTTGCGCTCGCTTGCCCGGCTTGGGCGACTCGCGCGGTATCCGTGCTCCACTTCAAACCATGGCACTCGAAGTTGAGGGATCCGCCAAGAACCTGTGACCCTTCGGTAATTTTTTCGTGAAAGTTTGTGAAGGCAGGGCGCGGAAGACCGGCATTCAGGGGCTTGGCCCGACAGGCGGGAAAGGGGAGCGAGGCAAGGGGGGCTGGATCCGGGTGGTCCCGCCCCTCAGCCGGGGGCGGCCCGCCTGGAGACCTCGGCGTTGAGCAGGGTCTCCACGGCCTCTTGAAGCTGCGCTTTCGAATAGGGCTTTTGCAGCAATCGCAGGGGTTCGGTGCCTGGGGTGCCCTCGGCGTCGGCGGACTGGGGGAAGCCGCTGGTGAGCAGCACCTTGAGCCCGGGGCGCTCCTGTCGCGCCCACTGCCCCAGGGTGCGGCCGTCGATCTCGCCGGGCATGACCACGTCCGTGAAAAGCAGGTCGACGCTGGCGTCCTTCTCGAGCAGTCGGGCGGCCGCGGCCCCGCTCTCCGCCTCGAGCACCTGGTAGCCGAGCTCGGACAGGGTCCGCCGCGCCAGCCGGCGCATGCGCCGCTCGTCATCCACCACCAGGACCGTCGCCGGGTCTCCGCAGGTGTGCCGAGAAGCGCCCCGACGACGGTCATCGGTCGTCTCCGGAGCAGCCTCGGGCAGAAAGAGAGAGACGGTGGTACCCCGGCCGGGCTCGCTGCTGATCCTGAGATCGCCCCCCGACTGCTGGGCAAACCCCAGGGCGGTGCTGAGACCCAGCCCACTGCCCTTCCCCATGGGCTTGGTGGAATAGAAGGGCTCGACGGCTCGCCGCAGCGCCTCGGCCGACATGCCGACCCCCGTATCGGAGATACTGAGGACCGCATAGCTGCCCGGGGACAACCCCAGATTCCCCGCCTCTTCGGCACCGACGCACCGGCGTTCAAGCGCGATGGTTAGCGTGCCCCCCTCGGGCATGGCATCCCGGGCATTGATGGCCAGGTTGAGCAGCGCGTTCTCGAGCTGCTGCCGGTCCACGCGCACCGGCAAGCGTCCGCCGTTCCGCTGCACGACCAGCTCGATGCCCTCACCGGCCACCCGGCGCAGGAAGCGACCGGTATGCTGGACGAGCAGATCGAGCTCCAACCATTGGGGCTCGAGCGGCTGACGGCGGGAGAAGGCCAGCAGGCGGCGCGTGAGGTTGGCCCCGTCGCGAGCGGCGGAGGTGGCGTCCTCGAGGATCTCGCCGATCTCCGCGTCCGCCGCGTCGCCCATCCTCTCGTCGAGCGCGTGGAGATTGGCCAGGATGATCGCCAGCAGGTTGTTGAAGTCATGGGCGATGGAGCCGGTGAACTGGCCGACCACCTCCAGCTTCTGCGACTGCACCAGCTGGGCCTCCCGCTCCTTGCGCTCGGCGATGTCGGTGAAGGTGACGACCGAGCCGACCACGGTCCCGTCCCTCGACATGGGATAGGAGCTGAGATCCGCAGGGAAGCTGGTACCGTCCGCGCGCCACAAGGGCTCGTCCTCCAGCCGCACCGCCGCATTGCGGGCCCAGGCGCGAAGGATGGGACAGTCCCCCGACGGAAGGGCGGTGCCGTCCCGGCAGGTGTGATGGATCAGCGCGTGCATCTCCCGACCGAGGAGATCCCCCTCCTCCCGGTATCCGAGCATCTTGAGCGCCGCCCGATTGACGAAGGTGCAGATCCCGCGGGTGTCCATGCCGAAGATGCCCTCACCCGTCGATGCGAGGATGAGCGCGAGCTCCTCCTCGCGCCGGCGCAGGTTCAGGTTGGGCGTGACGTCGAGGGCGGACACCGGGACGCTGCAGTATCCGTCGCTGCCGCCCGGGACCACCATCGAGAGGACTACCCTGAGCGCCCTGCCGTCCAGCGCGCTAACAGTGACGGTCTCGCTCAGCAGCGCCTCCCGATCCCCCCAAAGGGCCTGGAGCTTCTCGGCAAAGGGCTCGAGGATGGCGGGCACGAGGGTACTCTCGAACCAGGCGACGAACTGACTTCCCGAGCGCGCCCCGAAGAGCCGCAGGGCCGCGGCGTTCGCCTCCCTGACCTGGATTCTCCCAATCAGCTTTCTCGCCAGCCCGGGGTGGTCGGCGAGGTATCCCGTTAGGTCCGAAACCCCGGACCTCCTGAGCCCTTGCAGGGCCTCGCAGACACCGGAGAAGTCCTGCTCCCAGATCGGAACCGGGGCACCGCGGAAGAGGCGTTGATAGCGCTGCTCGGTCTCGTTCAGGTGCCTCACGATGGGTTTGGTGAGCCGCATGAAGAGCAGGGTTCCCACGCTCACGAGCACCAGCGCCAGGCCGATCACCATGGCCGCGCCGCGCAGAAACGGCGCCCGGATGTCGGCGAGGTCCATCTTGGCGACGACCCCGGCATCGAGCAGGGGCACCGGGTGGTAGGCCGCGAGCACCCGCACCCCCCGGTAGTCGAGCCCGATCATGCTCCCCGAATGACCCGAGAGCGCCCGACGCATCGGCTCCGCCAGCTCGGAATCGAACGGGATTCGCGCGACGGCCTCGGTCGCGACCCGCCCGTGGGTCACCAGATAAACGATGTCTTCACCTTGCCGCTGGGCGACGGCGATCTCCGCGATCTGACCGTCGCTCGGGTAATGATCGAAGGCACTGTGGATCTGCGACAGGGTGGCCGCCGCGGAGGTGACATAGTCGAGGGTGATGTGCTGCCGGTCGAAGCGGGCCACCGCGTCCATGAGGTGGGCCTGGTCGTCCGCGTTCTGAATCAGATGGGACCGTTCCTGCTCGAACGCGGTCCGATAGAGGACCGCGATCGCCACCGCCGTGCTCACGGTGACGGCGGCCATCATGATGACGATGAGCCAGAGGATGCGTCGGCTTTCGGTCACGTCGACCTCCGGTGCCTTCGACTATCGAGGCTCGGTCGCGCCCCCGTATCGAGCCGGAGTCGGCGCATCCGACCCGCGGCCCCGTCCGCGAGGGTCCCGGGTTTCAGGATAGACGGCCCAGAAAAGGGCGCCAGCGGACATGAGGCGGCGTTCAGGGCAGATATAGTTAGAAGTGATGCCGCCGAGCCCTGCGCATACGTGTTTCCTGAGAGAAGGCTGCAAGATGGCCGAGGCCAACTCGATCCTGATCGTCGATGACGACCCACGGCTGTGTCGGACCCTCGCCCGCTATTTCAAGCAGGAGGGCTATGCGGTGCGATCGGCCAGCAGCGGAGAGGAGATGCGGCAGCGTCTGTCGGAGGCGAGGCCGGACCTGGTCCTCCTCGACCTGAGACTGCCGGACGAGGATGGGCTCAGCCTCGCGCGCGAGCTTCGGTCCAGCTCCGACATCGCCATCGTGATCCTCACCGGCAAGGCCGACATGACCGACAAGGTGGTGGGTCTGGAGCTCGGGGCCGACGACTACGTCACCAAGCCCTTCAGCG
>JBAPYD010000166.1:0-3826 GCA_049284555.1 Chromatiaceae bacterium
GGGCCCGCCGGTCCCGGGGCTCAGTGCCGCCGGGAGCGGTTCAAGGGCACGAGCACCTCTGCTGACGCGAGCACCGCGTTGCCGGCCTGATCCCGAGCCTCGTAAGTGATGGTGTAGACGCGTCCCGTCCCCTTTGCGGAGCGCTCGGCCCGGAGCAGGAAGGTCCGCTCGTCGAGGATCACGATGTCGTTCGTCGTCGAGCCGTCGGCGACCCCGTCATCGGGCTCGTTCGAGGTCACCGACACCAGCCTCACCTCGGGTGAGCCCTCGTTGTCCGTCGCCTTTACTTTCGCCACGACCCGCACGTATTTGTGGTTGGCCGGCCAGAGGACCTGGGGCTCCACCCGCACGCGCAGCTTGGGCGTCTCCAGATCGAGCCCGACGATCACCGGATCGTGATCAGAGGAGCGGAAGGCGTTCGGCTCGTAGAGCGCATCCTGGGGGGGCTGCTTGAAGGTGGTGTCGTAGTCGAGCAGGTCGGGCTCGTCCGCGTTGATGTGCCAGACCGTGGCCCCGGTCACCGTGCGCACCAGGTCCGCGCTCGCCAGGGCATAGTCGAGATAGCCGAGCTGGCCGTCGAAGACATAGGAGTAGGCCAGCTCCCCGCCGAAGGCCCCGACCAGATCCGTGTAGCCGCCCGCCAGGAGGGTATCGATGGGGTCCTCTTTGTCATAGCTGTTGAGATCGCCGATGATCAGATAACGCCCGTCACCGCTGCCAGTGGGGTCGGAGTCGAGCCAGTCGACCAGGGCCTGGGCGGCGGCGGTGCGGGTGAGATTGCAGTTGCCCTGGCCGTCCCCGAGGTCCGGATCGCCCACATCGTCGCAGGCGGAGCCCTTGGACTTCAGGTGATTGACCGCGACGGTGAGGCGCTCTCCGCTCGCCCGATCCTCGAAGGTCTGGGCGAGAAGCGGGCGATTCTTGTCATCCAGGAAGCGCGCATCCACCGAGGAGTCCAGGATCGCGAAGTCGCCGACTGGCTGCACCACGGCCGGCTTGTAGATGAGGCCCACGCGGATGGCGTCCGTCCCGATGATTCCGGTGTCGATGAAGGCATAGGTGCCCGCGCCGACCAGGTCGTTGAGTCCGGCCACCAGGTCCGCGGCCGGCTCCACCCCGGGGGTGTTCTCCATTTCCACCAGCCCGACCACGTCGCCCTCGATGCGGGCCAGGGCGTCGAGCAGCTTGGCCCGCTGGCGCTCGAGCTCCTCGGCATCGTCGGCCCCTCGGCACTCCAGATCCTGGTCCGGGCCGCAGATGGGCCCGCTGTCGTCGAGGGTGATGAAGTAGTTGAGCACGTTCATGGTCGCGACCCGGACGTTGCCGCCGACCGGATCGGGTGACTCCGGCCGCGGGCTCACGACGCCGTAGGTGCCGTAGGTCGTCGGCTGCAGCCGGTAGAGACCGAAGGTGTGGTCGATCACCCCGGCGATGCCCGCGATGGTGTCCCCGCCCCGGAAGCGGTTGTCCAGGGTGAATTCGAGCCCGTTGCCGGGATGGATGGCGGGATCCGGATTCTGGGCGGAGCGGGCGTCGTCGATGGTGATGCGGCGCGTCGCGTAGTCGGCCGCCAGGTCGATGGCATCCTGGCCGGGCTCCACCACGGCGGTCGGCGTGTAGAGCCGGTCCCAGCCCTCGGGGGGCAGGCTCACCACCACCTCGCCGAAGCGGTCGAAGTTGAAGTACTCGCTGATCACCAGCGCCTGGGGCAGGGACACCAACATGCCCTCGACGGACTCCAGCTCGGACGAGTCCAGGAGGGGGAATTCCACTTCCGCCGCGGGGATGGCCGCCCCCGGGCCGCACTCGGTCACGATGGGTGAGCCGGTCAGCTCCGTCTGGGAGCTCACCCCGCCGGAGGTGACGTATTCGTAGACGGTTCCGGTGACCCGCACCAGGGCGCCGACCGCGAGGCCGGGATCGGGCGCCCCGCCGAGGTAGACGAAGATGCCCTCGGAGGTCATCGGATCGCCGTCGGCGTCGTCGGGCTCCTCCTGGACATAGAGCCCCCCAAGGCCCGGGGTGATCGCCGTGACCACCCCCTCGACGCTCTGCACCCCGCCGAAGGCCGGGTCGTAGGTGGCCCCGCTGCCCTGGATCTGGTGGATGAAGACGACCGTGTCACCGCAGGCCCCGCCGGGCGGCGGTGGCACGTAGAGCTGGTTGGGGTCCCCCGGCGTGTTGAGCGCCTCGCCTTCGACGGGGGTGCCGACGAAGCCCTCGATTCCGGCGAGGTCGAAATCGTTGCGTGCCCAGTCGCTTGGCTCGTCCGTGTCGAGTCCGTCGGGGATGCGCGACGCCCCGCCCGGTGCAAAGGTGCTGAGCCCGTCGTAATTCGGGCCCAGGGTAGGGCCATAGGTGAGATCTCCGGTTCCCCCGTCGTCGACGGCCACGGAATCGACGACCTCCGACCAGGGGGTCAGATCCAGGAGCCCATCGTTGTTCGTGTCCAGATCCTGCCCCGAGGTGCCGGTGAAGCCTCGAACCAGAACCAGGGTCAGGGTGCCGTTCTCCAGGCTGTTCGGGGCCAATTGACCGACCCAGAGTCCTAGCGAATCGGTGCTGCCGACCTGAACGATCTCGTCCACGACGCCAGGGTTGGCACCCGAGTCACCCTCGATCTCGAGAACCCGATAGTCCGAGTAGTCGGTGGAGGGCGAGCCGAAGACCTCCAGGTATTCCACATCGGTCCCGACCGTGCTCGCTGAGAACTCGTTGATCACCAGCGATTCGGCCGCCGTCACCCGCCCCGCCGTCGAGGCCAGCGCCATCAGCGCGCCGCCCAGGAAGCGAATGCTCAAGAGCCCTCGTCTCATCCTCATTGCTGTGCCTCCGGAATAGATTTCAAGCCGCGATTCACCAGGGGCTCCAGTCCATGGCCCCGAAAGGCGCTCGGACGAGCGGGATACGGCGGAGTCGAAGGTTGTGTGGTAAGTTTCCGGACCCGCTTAATCATGCGGTCTCAGAGTGCGGTCGAGAGACTACCAGTGATAAGTGACGTGACGATGACGCCGAGATGGCCGCTTGTTGTCGGCTTCGCGGCCGCGATATTCCGAGAGGGGGTAAGAATACCCAGGGAACAGGGCAAGCCACTCGACCGCTCGCGAGAGCGAGACGGCAAGTAGATCGTCATGGATTCACGTTAACCGAAACAGCCCGCCAAGCGCGGTGTGCCGAAGCCATGCGAGACGTTCGAGTCGAGAGCTGGAACGAGCTACAGGACGCCCTGTTCGCGGAGTCCTGGGTGGAGGAGATCGGACGTTTCCGCTCCCGTTATGCCTACCGTGGGCTGGCCGACGCCAGCTATCGCCTGGCCACCACCCTGAGTCGTCTCGGGGGCAATTACGCGTCCCTCGAGAAGCACCTGCTGCGCAATTTCCGCAAGTACGCCCATCGCAATGTGGTCCAGCGGGACTCGGTCTGGCACTGGCTTTCCGTGGCCCAGCACTACGGGCTGCCGACCCGCCTCATGGATTGGACCTATTCGCCCTTCGCCGCCTTGCACTTCGCCACCGCGGATCTGGACCGCTTCGACCGGGATGGGGTGATCTGGGGCGTCAACTATCTCGCCACCCACCATCTGGTCCCCGATCGTCTGCGGGATCGGCTGGACCTGGAGGGCGCCAATGTATTCACGGTGGAGATGCTGTCCGAGGAGGTCCGCTCGTTGGCGGAGCTGGACTCGCTCTGTGAGACGCCATTCGCCCTGTTCTTCGAGCCACCCTCCATCGACGACCGCATCGTCAATCAGTTCGCCTTCTTCTCGATGATCTCGGACCCCAGGATTGCCCTGGACGATTGGCTGGCGGGTCAGCCCCAGCTCTAT
>JBAPYD010000167.1:0-5479 GCA_049284555.1 Chromatiaceae bacterium
GCCCAGGCGATGCGGGTGCGGCCCTGAGCGGCCAGCTCGGGATTGGTGATGTCGTGCGTCAGCGCGGTCATGGTGGCAGTCCTCCTCTGGTATCTACGAAGGTAGCACCCCGGAGCGTGATCCCCTAGCGGGCCGGATGCGGGGGGGCACGCTCGCCCGCCTCCCGGTATCATCTGGGACCACGCAACCCGGAGGACCGACCCGTGGCCGGATCCAGTCTGCTCGCACTGCTCGACGACATCGCCAGCGTCCTGGACGATGTCTCCGTGATGACCAAGGTCGCCGCCCGCAAAACGGCGGGGGTCCTTGGAGACGACCTGGCGCTGAATGCCCAGCAGGTCACCGGGGTGCGCGCGGAGCGGGAGCTCCCGGTAGTCTGGGCGGTGGCCGTCGGGTCCCTCAAGAATAAGGCCATCCTGGTTCCCGCCGCGCTGCTCGTCAGCGTGCTGGCACCATGGGCCATCACCCCCTTGCTGATGGTGGGCGGCGGCTATCTCTGCTTCGAGGGGGTGGAGAAGCTCGCCCACAAGTTTCTGCACCCCAAGGAGGAGAAGCGGCACCAGGAGGAGCTGGTCCAGGCCCTGACGGATCCGGAGGTGGACCTGCGGGCCCTGGAGCGGGACAAGATCCAGGGTGCCATCCGAACGGACTTCGTGCTCTCCGCCGAGATCATCGTCATCACCCTGGGGACCGTGGCCGGGGTGGCCTTCGGTCTCCAGGTGGCGGTGCTCGTGGGGATCGCACTCCTCATGACCGTCGGCGTCTATGGGCTGGTGGCGGGGATCGTCAAGCTGGACGATGCGGGTCTCTGGCTCAGCCGGCGGGCGGGGGAGGGGGCCTTGGCCGGTCTCCAGCGCCGCCTGGGTCGGGCAATCCTGTCCGCCGCCCCCTGGCTGATGAAGACCCTATCGGTCGTCGGTACGGCCGCCATGTTCCTGGTGGGCGGCGGCATCCTGGTGCATGGTCTGCCCTGGCTCCATGAGCTGATCCATGGGGTCGCCCACGAGGCCGAGCTCATTCCCGGGGTGGGCGTCATTCTGGCGGGGGTCACTCCGGCCCTGATGAACGCACTGGTGGGGGTCCTGGCCGGTGCCCTCCTGTTGGGCGCCGTGACCCTGGGGCAGCGGGTCTGGCGCGGGCTCAAGCCGGCAGAAGACCAGGGGGACTGACCATGACGATCAACATCGACCGGCTCACGGAGGCGGAGCTCATCGAGCTCAACCACCGAATCGTGGCGCGGCTCAAGTTCCTGCGGGAGATGCGCGCCCATGCGCAGATGCTCGATTTCAGCATCGGCGATCGGGTCTGCTTCCAGCCGGACGGCTACCCGTTGGTCACCGGGATCCTGACCAAATACAACCGCAAGACGGTGTCGGTGCTGAGCGACCAGGGCCAGCGCTGGAATGTCTCGCCTGGGCTGCTGCGCCGTGCGGAGAAACCGGTGAATCCCGGCGAGCATGCGCCCGCGGCCCTGCCTCCGAACAAGCGAAGCCGCTGAGGATGGGCGCCGGGGGGCGCGAGGCGCGACGGGGTCGGCGTGCCCAGATTATGTAGGAGCTGAGCATGAGCCGCGATCTATCCGTCCTTGTCCTGACCTTCGCCGCCTATTTCGCGGCCGTGCTGGCCATCGGTTGGTACGCCTACCGGCGCACCGCGACCATCGCCGACTTCGTCCTCGGGGGTCGGCGTCTGGGGAGCGGGGTGGCCGCGCTGAGCGCCAGCGCATCGGACATGAGCGGCTGGCTGCTCCTGGGGCTGCCGGGTCTCGCCTATGCCGCGGGGGCCGACGCGCTCTGGCTGGCCGGCGGGCTGCTGATCGGGACCTACCTCAACTGGCGGCTGATGGCCGCCCGCCTGCGGGTCTTCACCGAGGCCTTCGGGGATTCCCTGACCCTGCCCGAGTACCTCGCCAACCGTTTCGGCGACCAGGGGGGGCTGCTGCGCGGCGCGGCGGCGCTCTTCGTCCTGGTCTTCTTCCTCATCTACACCAGCTCGGGGCTGGTGGCCGGCGGCAAGCTCTTCGAGTCCGTGTTCGGCCTCCCCTATGTGTGGGCGGTGGCCGCGGGGGCCCTGTCCATCCTGCTCTACACGGCCGTCGGGGGCTTTCTGGCCGTGTCCTGGACCGATGTGCTCCAGGGGCTGCTGATGGCCGCGGCCCTGGTGGCGGTGCCCCTCTTCGCCCTTGACCGGCTCGGCGGGTTGGAGCCATCGGCAGCGGCCATCGCCGCCGCCAGCCCCCACCTCTTCGATCCCTTCACGACCCCAGAGGGGGGCCCCATCGGCGTCATCGCCGCGCTCTCCCTGGCCGCCTGGGGGCTCGGCTATTTCGGTCAGCCCCACATCCTGGCGCGCTTCCAGGGGATTCACTCCGCGGCGGCCGTTCCCCAGGCCCGGCGCATCGCCGTGACCTGGGTCTCCATCACCATGGCCGGGGCCATCCTGACGGGGCTCGCGGGCGTGCCCCTGCTCGACCCGCCGCTCGACGGGGGGGAACGGGAGAAGGTCTTCATCCACCTTGTCGATCTGCTCTTCAACCCCTGGATCGCGGGCATTTGTCTCGCGGCCATCCTGGCGGCCATCATGAGCACCGCGGACTCCCAGCTGCTGGTCTCCAGCGGGGCCTTCACCGAGGACCTCTACCGGCGGGTCATCCGGCCCCGGGCTGGTCCGAAGGAGCTGGTGGCGGCCGGTCGGCTCTCGGTCGTGGCCCTGGCGGGGCTCGCCTTCCTGCTCGCCCTGGATCCCGAGGCCCAGGTGCTGGATCTCGTGGGCTATGCCTGGGCGGGGTTCGGGGCCGCCTTCGGCCCGGCCCTGATCCTGTCGCTCTACTGGCCCCGCATGACCGCACGGGGGGCCCTCGGGGGCATCCTCGCGGGCGGCCTCACGGTGCTGATCTGGAAGCAGCTCGACGGAGGGCTCTTCGACCTCTACGAGTTGGTGCCCGGCTTCCTGCTCTCCTGGCTGGCGGTCTGGGGGTCGAGCCTGCTCGACCGTCCACCGCGGGACGAGACGGCGAGGGCCTTCGACGCCGCCGTGGCGAGGCTGCCCTGACGGCGGCCCCGGAGGGGTCTAGACGCGGTGGATCGGATCACCCTGCTCTTTCCCCTGTGGGCGGTGCTGGCCTCGGGCCTCGCCTTTGCCCATCCGGGGCCCCTGGTCGGGCTCAAGCCCTGGATCCTGCCCCTCCTGGGGCTGGTGATGTTCGGCATGGGGGTGACGCTTCGGGCGGACCAGTTCCGGGACGTGCTGCGCCGCCCCCGGCTCGTGGCCCTGGGGGCCGCGATGCAGTTCGGGATCATGCCCCTGGCCGCCTGGCTGATCGGCCACCTGATGGGGCTGCCGCCCGCACTCCTGGCGGGCCTGGTCCTGGTGGGGGCGAGCCCCGGGGGGACGGCCTCGAACGTCATCTGCTACCTGGCCCGGGGCGATGTGGCCCTCTCCATCACCCTTACGACGGTCTCGACCCTGCTGGCGGTGGTCCTCACGCCCCTCCTGACCCTGCTCTACGTGGGTCAGCGGGTTTCCGTGCCGGCGTGGGACATGCTCGTCTCGATCCTCCAGGTGGTCCTGGTCCCCGTGGCCCTGGGGGTCCTGCTGAACCGCCTGGCGGGAGGGCGGCTCCGCGGGCTGCGGCGTGTCTTTCCCCTGATCTCGGTCGCGGCCATCGTGCTCATCATCGCCATCATCGTGGCCCTCAATCGGGGGAGCCTCGCGACCACGGGGCTCGCCGCCGCCGTCGCCGTGGTCCTGCACAACGCCGTGGGGCTCGGCTCCGGCTACCTCCTGGCGCGCCTCGTCGGGGCGGACGAGACCCGGGCCCGCACCCTGGCGATCGAGGTGGGGATGCAGAACTCGGGGCTCGCGGTGGCCCTCGCGGTCAAGTACTTCTCCGCCGCGGCGGCCCTGCCAGGGGCGGTCTTCTCCGTCTGGCACAACCTCTCGGGGTCCGCCTTGGCGGCGTGGTGGTCCAGGGGGGCGGCGCGCCGGGATTGCGAGGTGGAACAAGGAAGATCGTCCGCAAATGAACGCCAATGAGCGCAAAAGCTGCAGGCGGAAATATGCCGCGACGGTTCAGAAAGTGATCGTAACCGACTAATAAGAGCTAATATCTGCGTGTATTTTCGTTCATTTGCGGACGAAAAATCGTGTGTGCCTCAGGACCGCCAGCGGATGCGCCAGCAGGTGTGGATGCGGGGATTGCGGGCGAAGTCGCGGGGGATGGTCGCCGCGCTGATGTCCTCGATTGAAAGCTCTGGTAGCGCCTCCAGATCCATCCGGAACCGTCTGAGGTTATTGGAGAAGATCAGTAGACCGTCTGGTGCCAGCAGGGCTGCGGTCGATCGGATCAGGTCCACGTGGTCCCGCTGGACGTCCAGGGTCCCCGCCATGCGCTTGGATGTGGAGAAGGTTGGGGGATCCAGGAAGATCAGATCGAACCGGCGGTGGCCCCGCTGCGCGTGCAGCCACTCCAGGCAGTCGGCCTGTACCAGCTCGTGGTCGCGCCCGCGGATGCCGTTCAGCTCCAGGTTGTCCTGCGCCCAGTCCAGATAGGTCCGGGACAGGTCCACGCTGGTGGTGCTGGCTGCCCCGGCGCGGGCGGCGTAGACGGTGGCGGTGCCGGTGTAGGCGAAGAGGTTGAGGAAGCGCTTGCCCGCCGCCTCCTCCCCGATCAGGCGGCGGGTCTCCCGGTGGTCCAGGAAGAGGCCGGTGTCCAGGTAGTCCTCGAAGTTGACCAGGAAGCGGTGTCCACCCTCGCTCACCTCATGGAAGCGGCGGGTCTCGGCCAGGCGCTCGTACTGGCTCGCGCCCTTTTGCTGCTGTCGCACCTTGAGGAAGACCTGGCTCTCCGGGACCTCCAGCACCTCGGCGACCACGCCCAGGGCCTCTCGCAGTCGGTGGCGTGCCCGCCTCGGATCGATGCTCGGGGGCGCGGCGTACTCCTGCACCACGACCCAGAGGCGCTCGCCCCCGTAGCAATCCACCGCAACGGCGTACTCGGGGAGGTCCGCGTCGTAGAGCCGGTAGCACCGGACGTCCTCCGCCGCGCGCCATTTGCGCAGGGCCTTGAGGTTCTTGGTGAGCCGATTGGCGAGCTGTTGGGCCCCCTCGCCGCGCTCCTCCGGGGCCAGGGGACGGGGACGATTCGAGACGAACTGGCCGGGCTCGATCTCGAAATGCAGCAGCCGGCACTCGATGGGGCCATTGTAGAGGCGGTGGGTACGCTGGGCCCGCAGGCCCATGTGCTTGCCGAGGTCCGGGTTGCCGGTGAAGACCGCGGCCCGCCAGCCGAGGAAGCGCTCCCGCAGCACCGTCCCCAGCCGGGCATAGAGGGCGGGCAGGTCCGAGTCGGTGCCCATTCGCTCGCCGTAGGGCGGGTTCGCCACCACCAGGCCCCGGTCCTCGGGTCGGCCCGGCTGGCAGTCCCCGAGCTCCCGACGCTCGAAGTGACAGCGCCCCGCGAGCCCGGCCCGCTCCAGAT
>JBAPYD010000168.1:0-8497 GCA_049284555.1 Chromatiaceae bacterium
GTACTGCCGAGAGCACCCTGGACAAGATCAAGGCGCTGAACAATGCGGCGGGTGGCGATACGGACGGCTACTTCCTGCCCATGGCCTTTCCGGAGGGCTCGCCCATGCACCCGGCCTATGGCGCCGGGCATGCCACGGTTGCGGGCGCCTGCGTCACCATCCTCAAGGCGTTCTTCGACACCAGCGCCGTCCTCGCACAGTACGAGGACGACGGCAACAAGACGAAGATCGCCTTCAGGCGCCTGGCGGCCGGGGACAAGTCGGTGGTGTTCCGGGCCCCAGCGACGGCTGCGAGCGAGTTGGACATGTCTTTGGACGAAGAGCCCTTCCTGACCCTGGAGGGTGAACTCAACAAGCTCGCAGCCAATATCTCCATCGGCCGCAATATGGCCGGTGTGCACTACTTCAGCGACTACTACGACAGCCTGCGTATGGGGGAGGCCATCGCGCTTGGCATGCTGGAGGAGCAGGCGTTGACCTATCCGACGGACCCCTTCGTTCTGTCGGTGCCCACCTTCGACGGCGACATCCGCAGGATCGGCCGGCGATGAGCGCCGTCCCCCGCAGGCCCGCGCGCTACCGCCCGCTATCGCGGGGGCGGATCGCCGCCCAGCGGCCCTGCAGCCGACCAGTGCTGTCGGTGCGCGACCGGCTGTCCTGTCCCCATGTATCCCCCCTGCCGCGGCGCCTCATCGCCTCGCCGTGGGTGGTAGACGCGGGGGCGCCGGCAGAACCACCACCGCCGCCGTTGGAACAGGGGGTCCCGGGTGGCTGTGTGCTCACCTTACTGGCGCTCGCGTTGGTGTTGCTTTTTATACTGTTCTGGCTCTGAGGGCCGCTTGATTCTGCCGCAGGCAAGGGACGCTGCGGCAGCGGCGCCGGGCCCCCCAGCCTCCCAAGGTGGAGGGATGAGGATAGGGGGAAGTGACGGGCGGGAAAGACGGGGGATCGCACCGCGTCACGGCGGGGATGGCTCTGGCACTATCGAAATGGCGTCAAGACTTGGCCACGCACCTCGAAACGAGTCGGCCCCTGACCGGTTTCCTATACTGATGTTGAAGGCTAGGGAGATGGGCCGATGAAGAACATCGTGATTCTTTCGGATGGCACCGGAAACGGTGCGGCCAAGCGGCATGGCACCAACGTTCGGCGGTTGTACGACGCACTGGACCTGCATCGACCGGATCAGGTCGCCTACTACGACGACGGGGTCGGGTCCCAGGAGTTCCTTCCGCTCAAGCTACTCGGCGGCGTCTTCGGCTGGGGCCTGAAACGCAACGTCCTCGAGATGTACGCCTTCCTGTGCCGGGTCTACCGCGACGCCGACGAGACGGGCGAGCCCGATCGGATTTACCTGTTCGGCTTCAGCCGGGGCGCGTTCACCGTGCGCGTCCTCGCCGGCATGATCGCCTACTGCGGTCTCTACGGGGGCTTCGCGGACGAGGCGGACCTGGCGAAGGTGGCCCGTCGCAATTACCGCGCCTTCCGTTCCTGCTACCAGCGTGGTTACGCCTACCAGCTGCTCCGTAAGCTTGCCGGCACCACCAGCGAGCCGAGGGCCGACACGCACCCAGACATCGAGTTTGTCGGCGTGTGGGACACGGTCGATGCCTACGGCCTGCCCATCGATGAGCTGGCGATCCTTTGGGACCTCTTCCTGTACCCGATCCGATTCCCGGACCATGACCTCTCCGAGCGGGTGAAACGTGCCTGCCATGCGGTCTCGGTGGACAACGAGCGTCTCACCTTCCACCCCCTGCTGTGGAACGAGGCCTATCCGGAGGGGCAGAGGGTGCGGAGGATCGAGCAGGTCTGGTTCCCGGGCGTGCACTCCGACGTTGGCGGCGGTTACCCCGAGAGCGAGCTGGCGCTCCTCTCGCTCGACTGGATGATGACCCGGGTGGAGGCGCGGCAGCCGAACGGCCCGGCCTCCACTTCATCGAGGACAGCCATGCCGGCATCCGATGCCATTCCGATTGGCACGGCAAGCAGCACGACTCCCGCTCCGGCTTGGCGGCCTACTACCGGTACCGCCCGCGCCAGATCGAGGATCTGTGCAACGACGCCGAGACAGGCGTCAGGATCGACAAGCCGAAGATCCACCGCAGCGTGTTCGAGCGGATCAAGGGCGGCGCGGGTGCCTACGCACCGACGGGCCTGCCCGAGCAGTATGAGGTCGTCGCCACGGAAGGCGCGCCGCCGGTGTACGAGTCCGCGGAGGGCGCCGCTGAGCGCCGTCTCGCCCTGAACGCCGCCCTTGATGTCGTCTTCTGGCGCCGATGGCTGTACGGGGCGCTGCTCGCCGCCACGGTGCTGCTGCTGTTGGCGCCGACCTTCCTGCCACACGAGGCCGGCGGCGCGTGCGACGGCTCCGCATGCCTCGTGGCCCCCCTGCTCTCCGCGCTCCAGTCCCTCCTGCCCGGAATCGTCTCGGGCTGGTTCGAAACCCTGAGCCAGAACGCGTCCTGGCTGTGGGGCTTCGTGGTCGCGTTCTCGGTGCTGTTCTGGCTCAAGGCGAGGCTGCTTACCGCCACGCGGTGCCGCGCGGAGGCCGCCTGGCGCAAGCTCCGGCGAGGCGGGCAGCCCCCGCGGTGGCATCCCACGGGCATTTTCCGTTTCAGGAGTGCTGCCCGCTCGAAGGTCCGCACGGCATGGCGGTGGGTCCTCGCCTTCGCGGCGTTCCTCGCGATGCTGGGACTCTTTCTGGTGGCCGTGGACCGGGGGGTGTTTTTCGTGAGGGCGATGACCGGTGGGCTATGCGAAGCGAGCGTGTCGGGGGATCCGGGCAAGACGACCGTCCTGGTCGATATCGCTGACCCCTGCGGCGCCACCGGCATCCTGCTGGAGAAGGGGCACCGCTACCGCATCGCGGTAACGGCGGACCGCTGGCGCGACGGCGCGCTCGAGGCCTCCCCTGACCAGATGGTGTCGCCTCCCTGGTATCTGGCAGCCGCCGTGCCCGTGCGCCGGCACCTGGGAGAGCCCTGGATGCGGCTCATGGGCCGGGTCGGAGCGGCTGGCAACGATACCTTCGCCGTCGGCGCTGGGCTTGGGGACTTCGAGGCCAGGACTTCCGGCGAGCTGTTCCTGTATGTCAACGATGCGGTGTTCGGAATTCTCCCGGGCGACCTCTGGGCCCTGCCCTACACCTGGGCGCCAGGCCCCAACCAGGGCTCGGCGGAGGTCACGGTGACGCCCCTGGATTGACGGCGTGTCCGGCGCGCGGCCGGGCGGCGCCGCAATTCAGAGCAAGGCCCGGGGCGCCTCACGACTCAGCCTTCCGCCGGCGCCTCCTTCGTGGCCCCACGGCTCACCGCCCCGCCGTGGAACTTCTCGCGTGACCACTGGAAGACCACGTAGAGCATGGGGATCAGGAAGATGCCCAGCGTGGAGGCGATGAGCATGCCGCCGAAGACGGCGGTGCCCACGCCCCGCTGGCTGGCCTCCCCGGCGCCGCTGGCGATGATCAGCGGCACCAGGCCGAGGATGAAGGCGAAGCTGGTCATGAGCACCGCGCGGATACGCAGGCGAGCGGCGTTGGTGGCGGCCTCGAGGATGGACCTGCCTGCGGCGCGCTCCTCCATGGCGAACTCGACGATCAGGATCGCGTTCTTGCTCGCCAGGCCGATCAGCACCACGATGCCCACCTGGGCGTAGAGGTCATTGGGCAGCCCGGCGATCCACAGTGCGCCCATGGCGCCGAGCACGCCGATGGTGACCGAGAGCAGCACCGCCGCGGGCATGGACCAGCTCTCGTAGAGGGCGACCAGGAAGAGATAGGCGAAGAGCACCGCGAGCCCCAGCACGATGGGGGTCTTGCCCCCCGCCTCCTTCTCCTGGAAGGCCGTGCCGGTCCACTCGTAGCCGTAGCCGGCGGGGAGGGTCTTCGCGGAGAGTTGCTCCATGGCGGCCAGGGCGTCGCCGGAGCTGCGCCCGGGGGCGGGTCCGCCCTGGACGGTGACGCTTCGGTAGTTGTTGTAGCGCTGCAGGAGCTGGGGACCGAGCTGGAGCTCCGGGGCCATGATGGCGCGGATGGGGACCATCTCGCCGTCCGCGTTTCGCACATGGATGCGGTAGACGTCGTCGAAGCGCTTGCGGTCGGTCTCCTCGCCCTGGACCTTGACCTGCCAGACCCGGCCGAACTTGTTGAAGTCATTGACGTAGTAGCCCCCCAGGGTCGCCTGAAGCGCGGTGAAGACGTCGTTGATCTGCACGCCCAGCGTCTGGGCCTTCTCCCGGTCGATGTCCAGGTAGACCTGGGGATTGTTGGTTGCCCAGGTGGAGAAGACGCGTTCCAGGGCCGGGTCCTGGTTGGCGGCCAGGACCAGCGCGCGCATGACGGCGGCCAGCTCCTCCGGGTCGCGGCCCTGCAGGTCCTCGAGCTGGTACTCGAAGCCGCCACCGGTGCCGAGCCCGATGATGGGTGGCAGGTTGAAGGGGATCACCCGGGCCGCCGGGATGGAGGCGGTCTCCCGGGCGACACGGGCGATCACCGCATTCACCTTCAGGTCCGGCGTCGTGCGCTCCTCGAAGGGCTTGAGCCGTCCGATGACGAAGGCGCTGTTGGACTGCACCGTGCCGTCGAGCAGGCTGTAGCCGGGGACGGTGAGCACGTGGGCGACGGCCGGGTCGTCCCCGACGATCTTTTCGATCTGCTTGACCACCTCCAGGGTGCGATTCACGGAGGCCCCCTGGGGCAGCTGGACCTCCGCCATGAAGGCGCCCTGGTCCTCCTCGGGGAGGAAGCCGGTGGGGGTCACCTTGAACAGCCAGCCGGTCGCGAGCCCCGCCCCTGCCACCGCAACCAGCACCAGGATCGAGACGCGCACCAGCCGGGCGACCACGTACGCGTAACCGTCGCGCACCTTGTCGATGCCCCGCATCACATAGCCCATGAGGCCCTTCTTGTGCCCGCCGGGCTTCAAGAGGATGGCGCACAGGGCAGGGGAGAGGGTAAGCGCGTTGATGGCCGAGATCAGCATGGAGAACGCGACCACCGCGGCGAACTGCTGGAAGAGCTGGCCGGTGATGCCCGGGATGAAGGCCACCGGCAGGAACACCGAGAGCAGCACCAGGGTGATGGCGATGATGGGGCCGGTGATCTGGCCCATGGCCTTTTTGGCCGCCTCCCGCGGTGGCAGGCCCTCCTCCTCCATGATGCGCTCCACGTTCTCGATCACCACGATGGCATCGTCGACCACGATGCCGATGGCGAGCACCACGGCCAGCAGCGAGATAGTGTTGGCGGAGAAGCCGATGGCGAGGAGAAAGGCGAAGGTGCCCACCAGGGCCACCGGCACCGCGACCAGCGGGATCAGGGTCGCGCGCCAGCTCCCCAGAAACACGAAGACCACCAGGATGACCAGGGCGAAGGCCTCGAAGAGGGTGTGCAGCACCTTCTCCAGGCTCGCCTTGACGAAGTCCGTGGTGTCGTAGATCACCGCATAGCTCAGGCCGTCCGGGAAGCGCTCGGAGAGACGCTCCATGGCCGCCTGGATGCCGTCGGCCACGGCCACCGCGTTGGCGCCGGGGGCGAGATAGATGGCCATGGCGGCGGTGTCGCTCCCGTTCAGCCGGCTGACCGAGTCCGACTGCTTGGCGCCGAGCTCCACGCGGCCCAGGTCCTTCACCTTGACCGTGGAGCCGTCCGGGTTGGAGCGGACCACGATGTTCTCGAACTCGGACGCGTCCGTGAGCCGGCCCTGGGTCTGGAGCGTGATCTGGAACTGCTGGTCCGGGGTCATGGGCTGGGCGCCGATGCGCCCCACCGCCGCCTGCACGTTCTGGCCCTGGATGGCGGCGATGACGTCCGAGGGGGTCAGCCCCAGCGCCGTGAGCTGGTCGGAGCTCAACCAGATGCGCATGCTGTAGTCCAGCGGCCCGAACAGGAAGACCTCGCCCACGCCCGGGACGCGGGCGAGGGTGTCGACCACGTTGATGGTGGCGTAGTTGCTCAGGAACAGGGCGTCGTAGGTGCCCTCGGGGGAGTACAGGGCCACCACCTGGAGCATGGCGGTGGACTTCTTCTTGACGGTGAGGCCCTGGCGCTTGACCTCCTCGGGGAGCTGGGGCTCGGCGAGGCTCACCTTGTTCTGGACGTTGACCGTGTTGATGTCCGGGTCGGTCCCCAACGCGAAGGTCACCGTGAGTGAGTAACTGCCGTCGTTGGCGCTGGTCGACTTCATGTAGAGCATGTTGTCGACGCCGTTGACCTTGGACTCCACCGGCTGGGCGACGGTGGATTCCACCACCGCGGCGCTGGCCCCGGGGTAGGCGGCGGTCACCGAGACCTGGGGCGGGACGATGTCCGGGAACTGGGCGACCGGGATCTGGGTGATGGCGATCAGGCCGGCCAGTGCGATGACGACCGAGATGACGATCGACAGCCGCGGCCGGTCGATGAAGACGTCGGAGATCATTGGCCGCTGCCTCCCTCGGGCGCCTTCAGGCCTGCCGCCGGGGTGGCGCTCACCACCTGCCCCGGGCGGATCTTCTGGACGCCCTCGGTGATCACCACGTCACCCTCCTCGAGGCCCTGGGTCACCACGATGTCCGGACCCACCTCCCGCCCCGCCTGGATGCGGCGCACCTGGGCCTTGCCCTCCGCGTCCACGACCATCACGAAGACCCCCTGCTGATCCAGCTGGAGGGCGGATTGGGGGATCAGGATGGCGGATTGGGGCTCACCGACCTGGGCCGTCACCCCCACGTACTGGCCGTCCACCAGGATGCCATCGGGGTTGGGGAGCTCGGCGCGCAGGGTCACGGTGTCCGTGCCGGGGTCCGTGGTGACGTCGACGAAGTTGAGATGGCCGGGCCGGTCGTAGAGGCTCCCGTCGGGCAGGCGCACGCGGACCACGACCTTGCTGGGGTCGCCGCCCTTGTCCTTGACGTCGCGCTTGGCCTCCAGCAGCTCCCGCTGGGTGAGTGGGAACCGGACGTAAATGGGGTCGCGGCTGACGATGGTGGCCAGGGCCCCGGACGAGGGGCCAACCAGGTTGCCGACCGTGTACTTGGCCAGCCCAATGCGCCCGGCGACCGGGGCGGTGACCCGGGTGTAGCCCAGGTCCAGCTCCGCGGCGGCCAGGGCCGCCTTGGCCTGGGCGATGCCGGCCTCCGCGATGTCCGCCGCGGCGCGCAGCTCGTCCACCTGGGCCTGGGAGATGTTCTTGCTCTTCAGGAGCTCCTCCCCGCGGGCAAGCTGGGCGTCGGCGTTCTTCGCGTCCGCCACCGCCTTGGCTACGTCCGCCTGGCGCTGCTGGACCAGGGCCTCGTACTGGTCTGGCTCGATCACGAACAGCAGGTCCCCGGTCCCTACTTGCTGGCCCTCGCTGAATTTCCGTTCCTTCAGGAAGCCCTGCACGCGCGCCCGCAGCTCCACCTTGTCCACCGCCACAACCCGACCCACGAACATGGCCTGCTCCTCGACGGGGGCCGATCTCGCGGGCGCCGCGACGACGCTGGGCGGGGGGGCCGCGCCGACCTCCGTCGGGGACTTTTCCCCGCAGGCGCCGAGGGCGAGCAGTGCCATCGCCGAGACGAGGGCGACCGCCCTCACGCGATGGAGCGATCGGGAGGGCACAGGGGTGGGAGTCGACATCACGGCAGAGGCTCCTAGGCGGCTGGGGCGGCCGCGATTCTACGCCCTACCGTCCCGGGCCGCGAACCGGACGGGGTCCATGCAGACCACGTGGCGTGGTCACTCGACCCCGAGGTCACGAATCTCCGCAAACCCCGCCGTCCCCTCGTGCCGTTATGCTTGACGGGTCGAACACCCCTGGGAGGTCAGGATCGTGCAAGTCGAGCACTGGAGCCCCGAGCGAGACGGTGCGCTCACCGAGGCGAATATGCGGCGCAAGCTGGAAGACCGGGGCTATGTCGTGAGCCGCTATGTCTACCCGCCCGGCGCCTGGTTCCCGGACCACGACCACGGCGTCGACAAGATCGACGGCGTGCTGTTCGGACGTTTCCGCATGACGATGGGCGGTCAGAGCGCGGTTCTCGAGGCCGGGGACCTGCTCGCGGTGCCGAAGCACCGCGTCCACAGCGCCGAGGTGTGGGCGAAGAGCCCGTGGTCAGTCTGGATGCCGTGAAGATTGGTTGATGCAACACGGGTCAACGGGAGCGATTCAGGCCTAGGAATTGTCGGCGGTGCAGCAAAAAATGGGCGCACTGGTCAGTCCGGGATGAAAGGGCCTACCGAAGTGAGGCCGTCGCGGCGCGGTGAGGGGACCAGGGCGATGCGACCTGCCTGGGAGGAGCTGGGGAACCACCGGCCCCTTTTTGGGCGAGGCTGCTTCCTTCGCGCGTAATTCCTATAAGCGCGTTGAATTAGGTCGCGATTGCCCGATGATCAAGTCGTTCTGGTGGCAACGGTGTCCGATTAGCCAAGCCAAGGTGGCCATAAATTGCCCTGCCTGAGCGTCTCATAGGGCCACAGTCGTCGCCAGGCGGTTCTCGGCTTGTTTCGCCATTGCTCACCCGAGAGCGTGGAGAG
>JBAPYD010000169.1:0-2769 GCA_049284555.1 Chromatiaceae bacterium
ACCGGGCGCGCCTCATCGCCGACGTCGAGGCGGTGCTCGGGGAGATCGGCAGCGCCGAGATCCCGCGCATCGAGGTCTGGAACAAGCTGGACCTGCTGCCCGGGGAGGTGCCCCGCCTGGATCGCGACGCCGAGGGCATCCCGGTCCGGGTCTGGCTGTCCGCCCACCGCGGCGACGGGATCGATTTGTTGCGGCAGGCCATCGCCGAGCGGCTCGGCGACAGCCGCGTCAGGCGGTCGGTTCGGCTGGGTCCGGCGGAGGGGCGCCTGCGTGCCTGGTTTTTCGCCCATGCCACGGTGCTGGAGGACCGGGCCCGGGACGGCGGCTGGGACATGGACCTGCTCATCAGCCCCGTGGACCTGGATCGGCTCGCTGCCCGGGACCCTGAGCTCGGCACGCGGCTGCGGGCCCCGGGCGATGCGCGGGCCTAGTGCGGGCCTCGCGGCTCCCCCGCAAGATAGGGATTCCGCTCCGGGGCGATCCGCATCGCCGTCAGGCGGTTTGCCCCCGCAGTCGCCCTTCCCTAGAATCGTCAGGCTTATGCGCGGGGCCAGCCCTCGGGGCTTCCTTGATAAGGTCGGACCACGGCGGCATTTAGAGCAGGGCGGGTTCCCGCTTAACAGTTTCGCAGACGACCACGGGTAAGGTAGTTATGGCTTGGAACGAGCCTGGTGGCGGCAACAAAGATCCCTGGAGCGGGAAGGGTGGGGGCGATCAGGGCCCGCCCGACCTCGACGAGGTCGTCCGCAAGCTCCAGGAGCGCCTCGGATCACTCTTCGGGGGCAAGAAGTCGTCCGGCGGCGGCTCCTCGGGAGGATCCGGCGGCGGTGGAGGTGGCTACGGTTTGCCTTCCGGCGGGCTGAGTGGTCGAACCCTGGGCATCGTCGGGGGCATCATCCTGATCCTCTGGCTCGCCTCCGGATTCTACAAGGTGGATGCGGCCGAGCGGGCCGTGGTAACGCGCTTCGGCAAGTACGTCGATATCACGAACCCGGGACTCCACTGGCGCCTTCCCCGCCCGATCGAGTTTGAGCAAAAGGTCAACGTGGACCGGGTCTCGACCTTCACCCACCAGGCCGCGATGCTCACCAAGGACGAGAACATCGTGGACCTAGAGCTGACGGTCCAATCGCGCATCCAGGATGCGGCGGATTATCTCTTTCAGGACCAAGACCCAATGCGGACCCTGAAGGATGCCACCGAGACAGTGGTGCGCAAGACCATAGGCGGCAGCCGTCTCGACTTCATCCTGACCGAGGGGCGCGGGGCCATCGCGACCACGATCCAGGAACGGGTCCAGGCCTTGATGGACCAATACCGGACGGGGGTGCTGGTCACGTCCGTTAACATGCAGCCCGCCAAGCCGCCTGAGCAGGTCAAGGAGGCCTTCGACGACGCCATCAAGGCCCGAGAGGACAAGGAGCGGGCGGAGAACAAGGCCGAGGCCTACGCCAATCAGATCCTGCCCCAGGCCCGCGGTGAGGCCGCCAGGATCGTGGCCGATGCCAAGGCCTACCGGGACAAGGTGATCGCCGAGTCCGAGGGTGAGGCGGCCCGTTTCACGTCGGTGCTCGCGGAGTACCTGAAGGCGCCGGAGGTGACGCGCCAGCGTCTGTACCTGGACACCATGGAGCAGGTCTTGGGTGAAAGCAGCAAGGTGATGTTGGACGTCGAAGAGGGTGGGAACAGCCTGTTGTATCTCCCGATCGACCAATTGCTCAAGCAGCGGCAGGGAGCCAATGCCTCGCCCCCGCAGCCTCCGACCATGATGCCGGTGCAACCTGACAGCCGGCAGGGTGCCGTGCGCCCCGTGGACCGCGAGCGGAGGACCCGTTGATGAACCGATACAAGCATTTCTTGCCGGCGGGGATCGCCCTGCTCGCGATCCTCGTCTACGCATCGACCTTCGTGGTCAACGAGTGGGAGACGGCGATCAAGTTGCGACTCGGTGAGATCGTCGCAAGCGACTACAAGCCGGGGCTCCATTTCAAGGTGCCGGTGCTGAATGAAATCAAGAAGTTCGATCGGCGCATCCAGACGCTGGACTCTCCGCCCCAGCGCTTCCTGACCATCGAGAAGAAGGACGTGATCGTGGACTCCTACGCGAAGTGGCGGGTCGCCAACCCGGCGCAGTACTTCCGGTCCACTGGGGGCATCGTGGCTACCACCTCTCGGCTGCTCTCGGAACGGATCAACACCAGCCTGCGGGACGAGTTCGGCAAGCGCACCATCCAGGAGGTCGTCTCCGAGGACCGCTCCGAGCTGATGGCCCAGCTGAACCGGGAGATCGACCTCAAGGTCAACGAGCTCGGGGTCGAGGTGATCGACGTGCGGGTCAAGAAGATCGACCTGCCTCCGGAGGTGAGCGAATCGGTCTACTCCCGGATGCGCGCCGAGCGTGAGCGGGTGGCAAGCGACCTGCGTGCCAAGGGCGCCGAGGCGGCGGAGCGCATCCAGGCCGATGCGGATCGCCAGCGAACCGTCACCCTCGCCGACGCCTACAAGGAGTCCGAGCAGTACCGCGGTGAAGGGGACGCCAAGGCGGCGGACATCTACGCCCAGGCCTACGGCAAAGACCCGGACTTCTACGCCTTCTACCGCAGCCTCAACGCCTATCGGAGTGCCTTCGGGGGCAATGGGGACATGATGGTGCTCAAGCCCGACTCGGAGTTCTTCCGCTTCTTCCGCAGCCAGTCCGGCGAGTGACCGGCCGCCCTCAGTGGCCGCGTCGGTTCCTGGGAGGCCCGGCGGGGTCGCCCGCCTCTGCCG
>JBAPYD010000170.1:0-2938 GCA_049284555.1 Chromatiaceae bacterium
GGGCGGCCTGCTCGGCGACGGCGAGCCCGCCGCTGCCACCACCGATGGCGATCAGATCAAAGTGTTGACTCATGTCGTCAGGCTCCAGATTGAGTATGCGACGCGTAACCGCCGCGAAGGGGTGCACCCGTCGCGGGAGGCCCTCCGTGGCCGGCGCCCCGCGACGCGCATCCGCGCATGGCTTCTTGGAAACGAGCTCAGGCCGCAAGGCGCTCGCCCAGCCAGGCGGACACCGCCTCCGAGCCGCCGATGTGGGTGCCGTTGACGAACACCTGGGGCACGGTCGTTGCGTTGGCCACGGCCCGCAAGGTCTGCTCCGTGAAGTCGCGGTTCAGGACCAGCTCCTCGAAGGGGATTCCGGCGTTACGCAGTTCCTGCTTGGCCTTGACGCAGTAAGGGCAGCCGTCACGGCTGAAGACGCTGACGTCCCAGGGCTTCGGGGCGCTCGGGGCCAGGTAGCGGAGCATGGTGTCCGCGTCGGAAACATCGTACGGGTCACCCGGGACATCGGGCTCGATGAACATCTTCTCGACCACGCCGTCCCGCACCAGCATCGAGTAGCGCCAGGACCGTCGGCCGAACCCCAGATCTCCCTTGTCCACCAGCATTCCCATACCGGCGGTGAACTCCCCGTTTCCGTCGGGCAGGAAGGTAAGGGCGTCTGCGCCCTGGGCCTTCTGCCATTCGTTCATGACGAAGGCGTCGTTGACGGAGACGCAGACCACCTCATCGACGCCCTGCGCCTTGAAGGCGGGCACCAGCTGATTGTATCGAGGCACGTGGGAGGACGAGCAGGTGGGGGTGAAGGCCCCGGGCAGCGAGAAGACGACGACCGTCTTGCCGGCGAAGATCTCGTCCGTGGTTACGTCCGCCCACTCGTGCCCGCGGCGGGTGCGGAAGGTGACCTTGGGTACAGGGGAACCAGTGCGATCTTGCAACATGCTTTACAGCTCCATTTCGGTTGGACTTGGGTTGGATGGCGGTCGATGCCGCCGACGCCTCCAAGTTAGCGGCGGCACGTCATAAGGTGAAATGGATTATGTGAATCCTTGTGATCGGTAACGGCGATCGTGGAGACGTCGGTCCAACTGGCGGCGTACCGCTGCGTCACGCCCCGGGGCCTGGGCAATCTTCCTGGAACGCGAGTGGCCGGGTAAGATCTCACCGCGACGCCAGAGAAACCTGATCGGAGAGAAGGGGGTCTCGCGGGCGCTGCGACGCGTCGGTGGCAAGGGCCCGGGCGCAACGGCACTGCACCCGTGCTGGCCCGCGGAGGACCTTAGCGGGCACCCCCGGCGGGTGCGTGGGTCGTCTCCGCTCGGGGTTGCCGGCACGCGAGCGCCCGTGTCCAGACAACCCCAGTGGCGCCGGCCCCGGGGGGAGGCCCGAGGGCTTACCCCGGTCCTCCAGACAATGACGAAATAGCGAGTCTTGTTATGGCATCCAAGGGCTTCAGCCGCGCCCTCTGGCTCATCAGCTTGGCCCTGCTCGCGATCGTCGCCGGCGTGGCGATCTACACGGCCAAGCCCCTGCTGAGCCCCGAGCCGGTCCTCTCGGCACCTCTGGACCCCGCCTGTGATCTGCGCCTCGGGCCCTGCGCGGCGAGCTTCCCCGAGGGCGGGCTGAGCCTAGAGATCCTGCCCAGGTCGATCCCGGTGATGGCCCCGTTGACCCTGCGAGTCCAGGTCAGCGATCTGGAGCCGAGCAGCGTGGAGGTGGACTTCGCCGGGGTGGACATGAACATGGGCTTCAACCGGGTCCATCTGGAGACGTCGGGCGAGGGGGGGTTCGAGGGGCAGGGTATGCTTCCCACCTGTGTCCGCGAGCGCATGGCCTGGGAGGCCAAGGTGCTGCTCCAGACCCCCGCGGGCCTGCTGGCCGCGCCTTTCCGCTTCGAGACCGTCCGCGGATCCCTTCCTAACTGAGGTCTGAGGTCGCGGACTGGACCACGCGCGCCTCGGTGAGTGGATAGGGAGGGATGCGAAGGCGCTGCAGCCGTTCCTGGTAGGCGGTGCAGTATTCGTTGTGGAAGGTGAGGAACAGGGGGTCCGACGTGAGCTTCCAGATATCCTCGATGAAGCTCAGGTAGTTGCGCGTTTGCCCCATGTGGTAGGGCGTGGGCTCCTGCTCCAGTCTGAAGCGCTCGATGCGCTTGCTCCACATGGGGAAGACGCCGGGGTTGGCCAGGTGCAGCACCTTGGAGGCCCCCACCAGGGAGCTCAGGCAGGTGGCGATGGGTGCGATGAGGTCCTCGCTGATCACCACGCCCTCAGCACGCGCGGCCTCGAAGGCCTCGACTGCCCGAGGCAGCGCGGCCTCCTCGAGGCGAAGGATGCGCGGCATCCAGCCGTAGGCCAGGGAGGCGGTTCGAACGAAGGCCTCCATGGCATCCTGCGCCTCCAGACGAGCCGCGACCAGCAAGACCGGATAGGCCCGCAGAAAGCCCGCCTCCTTGGCGCTGAGCGAATGGCGACTCTCGCGCACGCGGGCGACGGCGGGGTAGAGCTGTTCGAGGTTCATCGATCCCGGATGATAGCGAATCCATGGGTCGAGTGCCCGCACCGATCCTGCGGAAGCCACGGCTGACTTCGCGGGCCAGGCGCCCGGTGCGGCGGACGTCCCGGGTGTCCCAAGGAGGCTCGGATTACCGTGCCACCACCTTGACCGGCTTGCCCTCGGTGAGCCCCAGGAAGCCCCGGGTGATGACCTGGTCTCCCGGTGCCAGACCCTCGAGGATCTCGACGCCGTCGGCGATCCTCAATCCGCTGCGGACCGGACGTCGAAGGGCCTTACCCTCCGGGCCCACCAGCCAGACGAGCTCACCCTCGCGATCCCGGTGCAGGGCCCGGAAGGGGACCAACAGGCGCTCGCTCCGGGCGGCCTGGAGGGTGACGCGGACGAACTGACCGGCACGGGCGCCCTCGGGAACGGGATCGAG
>JBAPYD010000171.1:0-4779 GCA_049284555.1 Chromatiaceae bacterium
GGTGCCACCAGCTCCGCCGCGGCGGAGGGGGTCGCGGCCCGCCGGTCCGCCACCAGATCCGCGATGCTGACGTCCACCTCGTGACCGATGCCCGTGACGACCGGGATCGCGGACTCCCGGATGGCCCGGGCCAGGGACTCGTCGTTGAAGGCGGCGAGGTCCTCCAGGGAGCCACCGCCCCGGGCGAGGATCAGGACATCGCACTCGGCCCGGGCATTGGCCAGGCCGAGGGCCCGGATCAGGGACTCGACCGCCCCGACGCCCTGAACCTGGGCCGGATAGATCAGGACCGGGAGTGCGGGAAAGCGCCGTGCGAGCACGGTGAGCAGGTCATGGACCGCCGCCCCGGAGGGCGAGGTGATGAGCCCCACCTGGCGCGGAAAGGGGGGGATCGGGCGCTTGGCGGAGTCGGCGAAGAGACCCTCGGCGGCAAGGCGGCGCTTGAGCCGCTCCAGCTCCAGGCGCAGGGCCCCCTCGCCCCCGGGCTCCATGTGCTCGATCACCAGCTGGAAGTCACCCCGCGGCTCGAACAGGGTCACCCGCCCCCGCACCACCACCTGCTGTCCGTTCGCCGGACGGAAGCCCAGGAGCAGACGCCGGGTCCGGAACATCGCGCAACGCACCTGGGCGGCCTCGTCCTTGAGGCTGAAATAGAGGTGGCCCGAAGCGGGCTGGGCCAGGTTCGAAAGCTCACCCCGCACCCACAGCAGCGGGAAGCTGCCCTCCAGCGCATACCGCACCTCGGTGGCCAGCCGGGCAACACTGTAGATGTCCCGGTCGAAGTCCTGCTCGCTGCGAAGGGGCTCGGGTCTCATGGGGACTCGCCGGCTGGATTGGGATAGCCCGATGGTAACACTCGGCGCCGCAGCGCCGGCCCTTGGCCCTCGCAGGTTCCGCCCCTATACTCGGTGGTTATTTTTCGCCCGAGTTCCCCGGAGGTCCATCGACATGCGCCTGATCCAGGAAGCCCTGACCTTCGACGACGTGCTCTTGGTCCCCGCCCACTCCCAGGTGGTCCCCAGCGAGGTGAGCTTCCAGACCAAGCTCACCCGGGAGATCGCTCTCAAGATCCCCCTGGTCTCGGCGGCCATGGACACCGTGACCGAGTCCCGGCTCGCCATCGCCATGGCCCTGGAGGGGGGCATTGGCATCATCCACAAGAACATGACCATCGAGCGTCAAGCCCGGGAGGTGCTCGCGGTCAAGAAGTACGAGAGCGGCATCATCCGCGACCCGCTCACCGTGGGCCCCTACACGAGCATCGGCGAGGTGCTCAAGATTACGCACGCGAACAATATCTCGGGCGTCCCGGTGACCGAGGACGGCAAGCTGGTGGGCATCGTCACCGGACGCGACCTGCGCTTCGAGACGCGACTGGAGGACCCGGTACGCAACATCATGACCCGAAAGGACCGCCTCGTGACGGTCAAGGAGGGGGCGAGCCGCGACGAGGTGGTGAGCCTCCTGCACAAGCACCGCATCGAGAAGGTGCTCGTGGTGAACGACGCCTTTGAGCTACGGGGGCTGATTACCGTCAAGGACATCCAAAAGGCGAAGGACTTCCCCAAGGCCTCCCGGGACCACCACGAGCGCCTGCGCTGCGGGGCCGCCGTGGGGGTCGGCAAGGGCACGGACGAGCGGGTCTCGGCCCTCGTGGAGGCGGGGGTGGACGTGATCGTGGTCGATACCGCCCACGGCCATTCTCAGGGCGTACTGGACCGGGTGCGGTGGGTCAAGGAGCACTTCCCGGAGGTCCAGGTGATTGGCGGCAACATCGCCACCGCGGATGCCGCCCGGGCCCTCATGGACCACGGCGTGGACGCGGTGAAGGTCGGCATCGGGCCCGGTTCCATCTGCACCACCCGCATCGTCGCCGGCGTCGGTGTTCCCCAGATCACCGCGGTGGCCAACGTCACGGAGGCCCTGGAAGGGACTGGCGTGCCGGTGATCGCGGATGGCGGGCTGCGCTTCTCGGGTGACATCGCCAAGGTGATCGCGGCCGGCGCCCACAGCGTGATGATCGGTGGGCTCTTCGCCGGCACCGACGAGGCCCCGGGCGAGGTGGAGATCTTCCAGGGCCGCTCCTACAAGTCCTATCGGGGCATGGGATCGCTTGGAGCCATGGGCTCAAAGGACGGCTCGAGCGACCGCTATTTCCAGGAGCAGTCCGAGAAGGACAAGCTGGTACCCGAGGGTATCGAGGGCCGGGTGCCCTACAAGGGCAGCGTGCTGAACGTCATCCACCAGCTCGTGGGGGGGCTGGGATCGGGCATGGGCTACACCGGTTGCGCCACCATCGAGGAGATGCGGACCAAGCCCCAGTTCGTGCGGGTCAGCGGGGCGGGCATCCGGGAGTCCCATGTGCACGACGTCCAGATCACCAAGGAAGCGCCGAACTATCGGATTGATGTTTAACCAGTAGTTGCTAGTGGCTAGTAGCTAGGGCCGAGGGGAACGCGCTCGGGGCCTCGCTACGCGTCATTCGCTACCCGTCACTCGCCACTCCCTATTCGCCCCCTAGCTACTCGCCACTAGCCACTCATGAACATCCACGCGGACCGCATCCTGATCCTGGACTTCGGGTCCCAGTACACGCAGCTCATTGCGCGGCGGGTGCGGGAGGCGGGGGTCTATTGCGAGCTCCACCCCTGGGACCTGGGTCCCGAGGCGATCCGCGAGCTCGCACCGAAGGGCATCATCCTTTCGGGTGGGCCGGAATCGGTCCATGAGACCGAAACCCCGAGGGCGGATCCCTTGGTGTTCGACCTGGGGGTTCCGGTGCTCGGCATCTGCTACGGACTCCAGACCCTGGCCGCCCAGCTTGGCGGCACGGTCGCCCCGGCCAGCCATCGCGAGTATGGCTATGCCGAGGTCCGGGCCCGGGGCCATTCCCGGCTGCTGCGTGACATCGAGGACCACACGAGCCCGGAAGGGTACGGCCTGCTCGATGTCTGGATGAGCCACGCGGATCGAGTGGAATCCCCGCCCCCCGGCTTCCACGTGATCGCCGAGACCGCCAGCGCCCCCCTGGCCGGGATCGCCGACGAGGAGCGCGGCTTCTACGGGCTGCAGTTCCACCCGGAGGTGACCCATACCCGCCAGGGCGCCCGCATCCTGGAGCGCTTTGTCCACGAGATCTGTGGCTGCGGCCGGCTCTGGACCCCCAGCTCCATCATCGAGGACAGCATCCGAAACGTACGCGCCCAGGTCGGCACGGATCAAGTCCTGCTCGGACTCTCCGGGGGCGTGGACTCGAGCGTCGTGGCCGCCCTGCTCCATCGGGCCATCGGCCCCCAGCTCACCTGCGTCTTCGTCGACAACGGGCTCCTGCGCGAGGCAGAGGGAGATCAGGTGATGGCGACCTTCGCCCGCCACATGGGGGTGAAGGTGATCCGGGTGGATGCGGCCGAGCGCTTTCTGGGGCGACTGAAGGGGGTCACCGACCCGGAGCAGAAGCGCAAGATCATCGGCAACACCTTCATCGAGGTCTTCGACGACGAGGCTGCCAAGCTGGAAGACGTCAAGTGGCTGGCCCAGGGGACCATCTATCCGGACGTGATCGAGTCCGCAGGCGCCAAGACCGGGAAGGCTAAGGTCATCAAGTCCCACCACAACGTGGGGGGCCTGCCGGAGGAGATGAACCTGGAGCTGGTCGAGCCCCTGCGGGAGCTCTTCAAGGACGAGGTACGCAAGATCGGCGTCGAGCTCGGGCTGCCCGCCGACATGGTCTACCGACACCCCTTTCCCGGGCCCGGCCTCGGGGTGCGCATCCTGGGCGAGGTGGTCCCGGAATACGCCAATACCCTGCGCCTTGCGGACCACATCTACATCGAGGAGCTGCGCCGGGCGGGCCTGTACGACCAGGTGTCCCAGGCCTTCGCCGTCTTCCTGCCCGTGCGCTCCGTGGGCGTGGTGGGCGACAACCGCCAGTACGCCCATGTCATCGCCTTGCGCGCCGTCGAGACCCTGGACTTCATGACGGCCCGTTGGGCCCACCTTCCCTACGACTTCCTGGACCTGGTGTGCCGGCGCATCGTCAATGAGGTGCCCGGGGTCTCCCGGGTCGTCTACGACATCACGGGAAAGCCACCGGGCACCATCGAGTGGGAGTGAGTGGGCGCGGACAGGCTCGACCCTCAGGATCCGGCCCATAGCCATTGGATGACGCGGGCACTCGCCCTCGCCCGTCGGGGGGCCGAGGAGGGCGAGGTACCGGTGGGCGCGGTACTGGTGCTGGGGGGGGAGCCCATCGGTGAGGGCTGGAATCGACCCATCGCCGCTCATGATCCCACGGCCCACGCGGAGATCGAGGCCCTTCGGGACGCGGCCCGCAGGATCGGGAACTATCGCCTCCCCGGCTCCACCCTCTATGTCACCCTGGAGCCCTGTGTCATGTGCGCCGGGGCCATCGTCCACGCCCGCGTCGAACGGGTGATCTACGGGGCCCCGGACCCCAAGGCGGGCGCCTGCGGCAGCGTATTCGACCTCCTCCCCTCGGACGGGCGCTTCAACCACAGGACCGGCTGCCTGGGGGGGGTCCTGGAGACGGACTGTGGCGAGATCCTGCGGGCCTTCTTCCGGGCGCGCCGCTGATCCGGCCCGACGCCCTCGGGCATCGTGGACAGAAAACACCGCCCCGCCTACACTAGTTGATTCGCGGTCCTCGCGGATCCGCGGAAACCCCCCGGAGAGGTGCCGGAGTGGCCGAACGGGCCTGACTCGAAATCAGGTGTACGCGCGAGCGTACCGTGGGTTCGAATCCCACCCTCTCCGCCATTT
>JBAPYD010000172.1:0-5376 GCA_049284555.1 Chromatiaceae bacterium
GATGACTCGTGAGCTTCCGAATCGGAGGATGCCGCGGAAAAGACACTGCCCCGACCTTGGTTTTGGAGAACATTCGTGCGCCATGTACGTTTTGTGGGTTTCGAAACTCTGGCAGGGCTCGATGTACCTCTACCAGGAAACCTAGCTGTCAGGCTGGCGAAATTGAGCACTTTGTGCGGCGGAGCAAATGTATGCATTTCGTACATCGGATTTCGAATTCCTTTGAGGAACACAGCGCTCGGTGCGACTTCGAACAGGGCTGTATCAAGCGCTCTTGTGGCGGGGTGGGACTTGTACCAAACGCGGGGATCCAAAAAGGGGATTCGTGAGGTGGGCTGATAGGGCGTGTGCGATTGTGGAGTCGCGGATTGGGGCCGCGATGGGTGCCGTCGACGAAAGGAACGGCAATCATGTCGAGGATTCCAAGCAGATGGGAAAGACAGGTCACAATGCCTGTTCGTAGCAAGGGCCGCTGGACCGCATCATGCTTTCGGATCGCTGAGAGGTGAGTGGAGTTCATGGTTGGCGTTGAGTGCTTTTCGACTGATAGGCTGATGGTGAGCGATGAGAATAGGAGAGCGTAGCGCAATAGTGGCGTGGTGGGAACGCGGATGTGGCAACAGTGCTGCTGGCCGCGTGGCCGCAATCGCCATCATCTGGTGCGTGGCAACAGCGCGTGCGCATAGTTGGTCGCTGATGTCACTTGAAGGGCGCTACGTATACGAGGAGTACAGTCTGACTTTCCTCAACGGTGCAGTCTTAGACCTAGCGGCACTTGGCGTTCGCAGTGCGGAGCTGTCGGTCTTTGCGGACGGTACCCTGGTCAGTCGAATGACCATGACGAGTGGCGAGCCGGTGGTCTCCAAGGGCTCGGTCACGGATGTGAGCCTGGAGGGTGGTCGAGGATCCTGGGTCGAGCACTGGCCGGAGTTGGGCTATCCCGTGACCCGTCAGATCGAGCGAACGGCGGACGGCTTCGCCTATAGCGCCCGCTTCGACGATCCCCGCGACGCGTTGCGCTACGGGTCGGTCGATCGCGGGGTGCTGCGCCGCATCGGCGACGTGGATGAACGCGACCGGAAGGCCGCCGCGGAGATGGCCCCGTCCTCGATGCCGCGCGTGCCTTTGTCCGAGGACGAGGCGAGACGGCTCGGCGAGCAGGTGGCGAGCGAGATCCGCGCCGAGCCCACTTCGCGTCCGGCCGGCGAGCGCGAGAGCCAGCCCTTTTTCACCGAGCCCTCCCTGGCGGCGCTCGGGTGTTTGGTTCCCGAGGGTCTCGGGCGCTACAAGGACATCGCCGCGCCGGGGATACCGGATGCCCGGGCCTTCCTGTTGACCAGCCGGAGTGGTTGCGCGATCGATCTGTTCAACCTTATCCAGCGCACTGATGGGGGCGCCGGTCTGTGGGCCGGTCTTCGCGCCCAGGCCATGGGCGAGGCCCGGCGCCGGGGCTACGAAATCGAGAATCGGGAAGGCGAGCTTGGGGAGCGCTCTGAGCTTCGGATCTTCACCGAGAACGGTGCCTACCGTGGCTTCTGGTACGCGATCGGGGCAGGCAACGTCCTCTATGTGCTGCGTATTTTTTCGGATCAGATCCAGATCTCGCCAGTGCTGGAGACCCTATTGCGCGAGAAGCTTGCCTTGGCCGCGGAGTAACCGATGAGACGATTCCTCGTGGTCCAGGGGACCGGCAATCTGTTCCGCGCTTCAGCGCTGTTGCTGGCCCTTCTAACAAGCTTCAGCGATGCGTCAGGCGCCGTTTCCGACGTGCGGCTCGACGCCCCCACGTTCAATCCGGCGGCCGGTGAGTCCTCGCTCCTGCGCTTCAAGCTGGAGACGGACGCGGCGCCCAAGGTCCTGGTCTACGATCCCGACGGCGGCCTCATCCGCACGTTGCCAGTATCCACTGGTCCATCAGACATGGAGCGGCAAGTCAGCTGGGACGGTCGTGACGACAGCGGCAGGGTGGTCCCCGACGAGGCCTACACCTTCGTCATCGAGACCGTGGATGGATCCGTCCATGACCCGGCCGCCGCCTCCGGGGGCGAGGTCGACGACATCCGCAATCCGACCTTCGACGACTCGGGCGCCGTCGGCTACACGCTGCCAGCACTGGCGCGGGTGCTGATCCGCCTTGGAATCCGCAACGGTCCCATGTACCGCACCCTGGTGGACTGGAAGCCGAGGTCGGCGGGAACGGTCACCGAGTACTGGGACGGCTTCGACGCCGACGAGCTCGTGAAGCTCCGTGGCCGAGACGACTTCACCGCCTTGATCACCTACTCGACGCTGCCCGATGCGACGGTGATCACCTACGGCAATAACCAGGAGACCTACCGCGACTACAAGCTCGGGCGTGGCGAGGACCGGCCCCAGAAGCCCGAGCGGCCCCTTGGGGATGAGGCCAGGCAGCGCTTCCGGCCCGACCTGCTGGTGCCTCCGGCCTGGGCGCGGGCGCCCGAGGTCGCGATGACGTTCCCCGATGTGTCGGAGTCGGATGCGGTCCCGGCAGTGAGGCAGAGCGTCAATGTCCGTGTCGACGTCGCCGAGGACGACAAGCCGCGGCTGATGGAAGATCAGTTCGAGGTCCTCTTGTTCGTCGATGGACAGTTCTTCGCCGAGGCCGAGCGCGGCTACCTGCCCCTCAACTGGAGGTGGGAGCTCAGCCAGTTCCCGCCCGGCGAGCATGTCCTGACGGTGAACGTCTCCAGCTTCAAGGGTCAGGTCGGGGTCGCCAGTCGCAAGGTCCGGCTGGAGCCGTAATCCGATGTCCTGGCGTACACCGCGCTTCATCGCTAGGTACAGATCCCACGCCGTGGCCTTGCACGCGCTGGTCCTCCTGTTCGGCGCGGCGCCGAGTGTCCAGGCGGCGGTCGTCTTCTCTGCCCTGATCAATGGCACTTGGCAGCTCTACCATCAGGCCGATCCCGATACGCAGCCGCGCGCGATCCCGACGCCGGGTATCACCGGCGACCGGGGCGCACCGCGCCTCTCCCCGGACGGCGCCGAGGTCGCCTTCGAGGTCACCGGCGGCGGGCTCCATGTCTGCCCCGTGACAGGGAACGATCCCTGCCGTTCCGTTGTGACGGATCAGGGCTATCCGGCTCGCCCTGCCTGGAATCCGCGGACGGGGACCCTGGTCTTTGCCCACTACACCTTCAAGGCGGACGAGGAGGGTTCCACCTTGAAGCGGGCCGACAGTCCTTTGGCGCATGTCGAGCCCGTCGTCGACCAGACCGGTATCCAGGACTTCCCGGATGTCTCCCCCGACGGCGGACGCCTCGCCTATACCTCCTGGCTCACCGTCATGCCCTACCGCGGAGGGGTCAGCGTCGTTCAGCAACTCTGGACCCTGGACCTCGCCAGGGGCAGGGCGGGGCAGCTGATGCTTTCCAATGCCAGCGATATTCATCCCCGCTGGTCCCCCGACGGCAGCCGGCTCGCCTTCTCGTCCAACCGCACGGGCCGCTACGAGATCTGGACGGTCGCCGCCGATGGGAGCGACGCGCGCCAGGTCACCGACGGACCCGGGGAGAAGACCTGGCCGACCTGGTCGCCGGACGGAACGCGCATCCTGTTCACCCACACGCAAGCCGGCCGCACGGGGCTCGCCCTGGTCGACCTCGCGGGGGGCGGGATCAGCCCCTATAAACCCTTCGGACCCGGTACAGCAATCCAGCTCAAGGATGCCGACTGGCGCGCCGCGGCCGACTGAGCTGCGACGAATCAACTCAACCTCGAGGGCAGTCGTATGCGCCCACTCCCACGTCTCCTGGTCGCGATCCTGCTTTGGGCCCTGGGCCTGGGCGCCTTGGGTGCGGCGCTGGCCGCCATCGTCCTGGTCGGTCAGGCGCCCATCCCGGAGGATGCGCGCTTTGTCGGCTCGGACGCTTGCGGCACCTGCCACTGGGGGGCCCACGAGGGGTGGGAGGACAGCCTGCACCCGAAGATGATGCGTCCTGTCGATCAAGCCGGCGTGGTGGTTGCCGACCTCGATACCGAGCATGTCCCCTTCGATCCAAAGAAGGCCGTTTGGGCGATTGGCAGCCGCTTCGAGCAGCAGTTCATGGGGCACGACGGTGATACCGAGACCCTGCTGCCCGGGTCCTGGCTGGTCGACGAGGGGGAATGGAAGGCCAAGGGCTGGGACGGTTGGGACGTTCCCGTGCCGCTGCAGCGCTGCCACGGCTGCCACACGGTCGGGCTGGACGTGGAGACCGGCAGCTTCGTGGAGCCGGGGATCGGCTGCGAGTCCTGCCACGGACCCGGGAGCTGGCACCGCAACACCCTCGGTCTGGGCGCCATCGCCTCGACCCTGGACGCCCAGGTCTGTGGCCAGTGCCACACGCGGGGGCTGGCCACCGACGGCAAGCACTTCTTCCCGGTGGGCTATCGCATCGGCGAGCCGCTCGATGCGTATTTTCGCGAGCAGCAGCCCACCCCGGGCCAGAGCTCCGCGGAGTGGTGGGGGAACGGCCGGGAGCGCAAGCGCCACCAGGAGTACGGCGCCTGGAGGCGGGGCGGCCATGCCGATAGCCTGCGGTCACTTACGGATGGGTATGATGGCCGCTACGGGGCGGTGGAGCCGGCCTGCCTGCGTTGCCATGCGGCCGAGACCGCGGCCGATCCACGCCGCCATGTCACCCCGGACCAGGCAAAGCACGGGATCACCTGCGCCGTCTGCCACAACGTCCACGGGGGGCTGGATCGGGCGCGCTTTTCCTGTGACTACTGCCACGAGCAGGGGCCCTTCTTCCACCAGCCGGAGCGCAATGCCGACCATGTCGTCTGCGGCGAGCGGTCCGAGGTGACCTGCGTGCAGTGCCACATGCCCCTGACGGCCAAGAGCGGCGGGGGGATGAATCTGCACAGCCACCACCCCGGCATCGTCCCGCCCTCCGACACGGAGCGCTTCGGTGTCCCGAGCAGCTGCGCCAATGGGGACTGTCACCGCGACGAGTCGACCGATTGGCTCCAGGCTCGATTCGAGAGCCACTATCGGTGACCTTGCGAGCGCTTACCATAGCAAGGCCTCGTTGAGCCTCGGTACGCCCTTGGTGTCCCCGACGTCCGGATTCTCAAACTCCACGGGCCCGTCGAGCACGGGATCAAGGGCTCCTTATGGACGCGGTTGTAGGCCTGGTTATTGCGGACGGCGCCCGCGGTTGCGCCGACGATGGCCCCAATGGCAGCGCCTTTCCTCATATCCTTGCGCCACCTGTCGGAGGGCCGGTCGTAATATCTGTCGTCAACGGTGTCCGATTAGCCAAGCCAAGGTGGCCATAAATTGCCCTGCCTGAGCGTCTCATAGGGCCACAGTCGTCGCCAGGCGGTTCTCGGCTTGTTTCGCCATTGCTCACCCGAGAGCGTGGAGAG
>JBAPYD010000173.1:0-2024 GCA_049284555.1 Chromatiaceae bacterium
GGGTAGACCTCGCGCCGATGCCCGATGGTCACCACGAGAACGATCAGCTCGCCGTCGCGCAACTCACACAGGATGCGGTAGTCTCCGACGCGATAGCGCCAGAGACCCTTCCTGTCTCCTACGAGCGGCTTGCCGCGGCTGCGCGGGTCGTCAAGGGGTGCAATCTGGTCTTCGAGGTAATCGAGGATGGCGGCCTGCCATTTCCTGTCCAGCTTGGTCAGTTGACGCTTGGCCGTATCGAGAAGCTCAACGTTCCAGGCCAAGCTCGCGTCTCACGTCCGCCAGGCTCGTGCGCGGTTCGTCTCGTTCTAGGGCGGCCAGCGCCAGTAGGTAGTCGGCGCGCTCTTCCAGGTATGCGGCCAGGGCCTCCTTTACGTAGAAGCTCTTGCTGCGTCCGGTAGCGGCAGCGAGCTGTTCAAGCTCTTTCTCCATTTTTGGGTCGAGTCTTACGGCGAGCATCGTAGTCGGCTCTTCGGCGACGCGTCTGACAAGTATAACAGCGATCCTGCAAGAAACACCGTTCCGAGCAGCTGGACGCGGGCCTCGTGCACGAACTTCGCCTCGCCGATGGGCCGGCCTTGGGGCTCCCAGCGTCTCAGCCCCCGTAGGATACGGTGAGCCGCGAGAACCGCATCGATCGTGGCGCATCATCGGCGCAAGATCCCATCGAGCGTTGACGGCACCCCATCGCGAACGATGCGGTTCGCAAGCTCACCGCATCCTACGAGCTCGCCTGCCTGGGAGAGCCCCCTGCCGAAGCCCTGGAGTGGAACCGCCACCGTATCCGTGTCGACGCCGACGGGCGCACCTCCGAACCCTTGGTCAGGGCCGAGGGCGACGCCGCGCAAACCCCGAGATCTTCCATGCCGTCGCCGCAGGGCAGCGGATCGCGGCCGGCACGGTGGCAGGGTTTGCGGCCCAGAGCACCAAGACCATAACTCCCCCCCTCGCTCCTGCCTTGACCACCCCCCGGCCCTCGCTAACCTCAAATCCCAACCCGCCCTAGGCTCACTCAAATGTTTCGATTTCCTATCCGTCTATGAACAGAGCATTCAAACTGGCCGTCATGGGCCTTTTTTGTGTGGCAGCGTTGCCGCTTTTTGTCGTCGATGCGTCGGCCGCGTGGAAGATCTCGTTCAAATTGGCAGGCAAAGATCCGAACTTCGCCGAGATGAAGCCGGCCTTGAGTCGCTTGCTGAAAACCTGCCCGGATCTCCTGCGCTACCAGGACGATATGGAATGGATTAAGGCCAGTTCCGACGAGGCCACCGCCGGCTATGTCGAGCAAGACCACGGGTGGAAGCAATGGGTCAGCTTCCAAGTCAAGGTCAAAGATGACCCGGCCGAGATACCGGCTGACTGGGACGTGAAGGGGCAGGAGCTGCTCTACGCGGTCGGTGCTGATGGCGTGGATGTCGGCAAGCAGATGGCCGGGCGGTTCTGCGGCGAGGGCGAGAAAGCCGGTTTGATCAAGACGGACTGACATCCGTCCTCAGCCTCTTATTCAGGGACAGAGCGATACCGGGAAGGCTCGGCCCCGGCCATTTCCATACAACGAGCTCAAATCGGGCTCTGCGCCCGGTCAGATCCGAGGCAAGTCGCTACGACCGGATAGATTCCGGTCCACCGCCTCGGCGCACTGACGACCCTCGCGGATCGCCCACACCACCAGGGATTGACCACGGCGGTTCTGGCGCGTCAGATACGCCAAGGCGAAGTGGATGCCCTCGAGGTCTCGACCGGGGATCCGGATGTCCCTCGGGACACTGCAGCCGCAGGCCAGCCCCAGCGCATCGACATCCCCGAGCAGATCCTCTCCGTCCAGCGTGACGCCAACCTGCGTGTTGGTTTGGAAACGAACACCCTCCGCCCGCAGCTGTTCGAGGCGGCGATCCAGCACCCATTTCTCCAGGCGGAAGTCCGGGATCCCGAAACGCAGCAGACCGCCGATCTCCTCGGCACCCTCGGAGACGGTGACCCCGTAGCCGGCCCGGGCGAGCTGCTGAGCACAGGCGAGCCCGGCC
>JBAPYD010000174.1:0-1661 GCA_049284555.1 Chromatiaceae bacterium
GCGCGATCAGCCTCCCCTAAATGGGCCCGATCCCGCGCCAGGGCAACAGAGGATCCCAGCCGCGACCGGCGGTGGGCTTGGGAACGAACCCTCGGTAGGTCGGGCTTCAGCCCGACAACGCCCTCGCGGTCGGGATCCAACGCCCCTGTCGGGCTAAAGCCCGACCTACCCCAAGCCCCAAAAACCAGCGGAAAGCACCACGATGGAGATCGAATTCTACGGCGCGGTGAGCGGTGTCACCGGCTCCTGCCACATCCTGCGGGTCGGGGGCCGTCAGGTCCTGCTCGACTGCGGCCTGATCCAGGGCAGCCGGGAGGAGGAGGCGCGCAACGCCGAGCCCTTCCCGTTCGATCCGGCCGCCATCGATGCCGTGATCCTGAGCCACGCCCATCTGGACCACTCGGGGCGCCTGCCGCTCCTGAGGCGGCAGGGCTTCCGCGGGCCCATCTACACCCAGAACGCCACGCGTGACCTATGCGAGGTCCTCTGGCAGGACGCCGCGCGACTCCAGGAGCGGGACACGGAGTACCAGAACCGCCGCCGCTCGGGCGGCCGGCAGTTGGAGCCCCTCTACACCCGCCGGGATGCGGCCGCCGCCCTCGATCAGGTCGTGGGGATGCCGTACCGGGAGCGTCGGGAGGTGCTGCCGGGCATCGGCCTGCGGCTGCGCGACGCGGGGCACATCCTGGGCTCGGCCCTGCTGGAGCTGGACCTCGCGGAGGAGGGCACCACCCGCCGGCTGGTCTACTCGGGCGACATCGGCCAGTACGACACCCCCATCCTCCACGACCCGGCGACCATCGAGGAGGCGGACCTGGTGCTGATGGAGAGCACCTATGGGGACCGACTCCATCGCGACCGCGAGGCGACCATCCGGGAGATCGGTGAGATCATCGCCGACGCCCGCCACGACCGGGGCAACCTGCTGATCCCCGCCTTCGCCATCGGCCGCAGCCAGGAGCTACTCTACCTCTTCGGCCAGCACTACGACGACTGGGGCCTGGACCGCTGGCAGATTTTCCTCGACAGC
The DNA here is from genome assembly GCA_049284555.1 of Chromatiaceae bacterium. Lineage (GTDB taxonomy): Bacteria > Pseudomonadota > Gammaproteobacteria > Chromatiales > Chromatiaceae > Thiodictyon. The sequence goes on from JBAPYD010000174.1 coordinate 1,031, forward strand.
CCCATGGCCATCGAGGCCACCGGCATCTACTGGGACTACCCGCACCTCTACGATGCGGAGGCCACCAAGCTGCGCCGCCGGCTCCACGAGATGCCGCGGCTCCAGAATCTCCGGCTCACCCGCACCGTGGAGGAGTCCCAGGCCATCAACCGGCTCCAGAGCGGCGCCATCATCATCGCCGGCAGCGGCATGTGCACCGGCGGGCGCATCGTCCACCACCTCAAGCAGAACCTGGGCCGGCGCGGCTGCCACGTGCTAATCGTCGGCTTCCAGGCCGCGGGCACCCTCGGACGGCGGCTGGTCAACGGCGAGCAGAACGTGCGCATCCACGGCGAGGACTACCGGGTCCAGGCCCGGGTCCACACGGTGGGCGGCCTCTCCGCTCACGCCGACCAGGCGGACCTGCTGCGGTGGCTGGGCGGGTTCCGCGACAGCCCGGCGGTCTACCTGGTGCATGGGGAGACCGAGGCCAAGCAGGCATTCCAGGCCAAGCTGCGGGATGAGCGGGGGATGGACGCGGTGATTCCTGCGCCGGGAGAGCAGCTCGACCTGGAGACCATGAGCCTGACCAGCGGCTCAGGAGCATCCGGGAGGCAGCCGACTTAGGGCGGCTAGCCCACGCGGTTGATGC
>JBAPYD010000175.1:0-2674 GCA_049284555.1 Chromatiaceae bacterium
CGAGGTGCAGTATCTCTTCGCCGTGGACGACGGCGAGCGCGCCGCCCGGGATGCCAAGGAATGCAAGCTGGTCTGCCAGGACCTGGTCCAGGAAGGGGCCGATCGCCTGCACCCAGGGCGAGGCGGCGTTCGCGGTCTCACGGTATGCCTGCGCGGGCGAAGTGGCCTCGGCGTACGCCGAGGGGGCCACGGATTGCGTGAGGAGCAGTAAGGCCGCCGAGGCGACTGCCAAAGCGATTCGGCGAGGATCGGCAAGGGACATGTCAGCCCGGGGATGGCCCGCATGCCGATGGACGGCGGATCCCGCCAAGACGGCGTTATCTGTCCTGCGAACGCGGATGGCCCACCGGCAGGATGGCCAGCGGGTGCTCCTCACCCGGTAGCCGCAGCAGTTGCTTGAGATCCGCGTCGTCAAAGGCCCCCACGACCGCCGCGCCGAGCCCCAGGGCGACGGCCTGCAGCAGCAGGTTCTGACTGGCGTGACCGGCCTCCATATGCACGTAACGCACACCCCTTGGACCATACTTGGCGGTGGTCCTGGAATCGATGGCGGTGACGACCACGACGGCCGGGGCCTCGGCGACCCAGGCCTGATCGAGTGCCACCTGAGCGATGCCGCGCCGCATGTCGCCCGCTTGGACTGCCTGCAGGGCATGCTGGGCCGGCACATAGCGATACTGTCCGGACGCAAGCCCCGCCACGTTGCCGGCCACGAGGTGCAGCTCCAGTGGATAGAGCGCGCCGGCCGAGGGTGCCGTGCGGAGCCCCTGGGGCGAGCTGATGCCCTGGGCGGCCCAGAGTAGCTGGGCAGCCTCTGCCAGCGAGAGGGGTTGCGGCGCGAAGGCCCGGGTGGTGCGGCGTTCCTGCAGAATCCCGGTTAGGCCGCCGTGCGAGGCGCTCGGTGGCTCCGGCAAGCGATAGATCCCTTGGTCCGCCATGCAGGTCTCCGCGGTGATCAGGGTCAGGATTGCCGCCAGCGCGACGAACGGCCGACGCGACGGCGACCTCGCCCCTGGAAAATACGCTTCGGGCCGTTGGCCGTCATACCTGGCATGGACGCCCATCGCAGCAAGCGCTCTCGGCAAGAGGACACGCGTAAAGCATGGCGCAGACCGGGGTCCCTGACGACCACTTCGAGCCGGCCTATCTCCGCCTCTCGCGCACGGGTGAGCTGAGGGCCCGGGTGGACGCAGCCTGGGAGCACCTGCGCCGCTGTGATCTTTGCGCCCGCTACTGCCGGGTCGACCGGCTCCAGGGCATCAAGGGCGCGCTTTGCCGCACCGCGGAGCGGGCGATCGTCCACAGCTACGGCCCCCACCACGGCGAGGAGGATCCCCTGCGGGGCTGGCGGGGCTCCGGCACCCTCTTCTTTAGCTGGTGCAACCTGCGCTGCGTCTTCTGTCAGAACTGGGAGATCAGCCACAAGGGTCTCGGGGAGGCCGTGACCCCCGAGCGCCTCGCGCAGATGATGCTGGAGCTCCAGTCCCTGGGCTGCCACAACATCAACCTGGTGAGCCCGAGCCACGTGGTCGCCCAGATCCTCGCCGCGGTGGAGATCGCCGCCCGGCAAGGCCTCAGGCTGCCCTTGGTCTACAACACCGGCGGGTTTGACAGCCCCGAGGCCCTGGCGCTCCTCGACGGCGTGGTGGACATCTACATGCCCGACATGAAGTACGGCCACGACCAGACGGCGTTTCGCTACTCCCGCATCCGTGGCTATGTCGCGGTCAACCGGGCGGCGGTGCGGGAGATGCACCACCAGGTGGGGGATCTCGTTCGAGATGAGAGAGGGATTGCCCGGCGCGGGCTCCTGATCCGCCACCTGGTCTTGCCGGGGCTCCCGGAGGAGACCGAGTCCGTCCTCGCCTTCATCGCCCGGGAGCTCTCGCCCGACACCTACCTCAACCTGATGGATCAGTACCGCCCCTGCTACCGGGCCTCCGAGCACCCGCCCTTGGACCGACCCTTGAGCCGCGACGACTATGCCCGGGCGCTGGCGACGGCGCGCCGATGGGGGCTGCGGCGGCTGGATGGTCTGCAGCCGCTCAGACCCTGATGTCCATGAGCCGCTCCGCCCCTTCTCGAGACGCCACGGAGGCCGTGCCAGGCCCCCGCCCAAACCCCGCCGCCGCGGCACTGGGCTCTCGGGAGCCCTTGCTGATCGACCGGGAGACCCTGGAGTCAAGGCTAGAGGCGCTCCAAGGGGTGGCGAGCGACCCGGTTCTCGGTCTCTTTGGCCCAGCCTCCATGACCTGGCAGGTGAGCCGCGAGTCCCTGTGCTTCCTTGGGGCGGGGCGCGCCCTGCTCCTGCAGCTCGCCCATCCTTGGGTCGCCCAGGCCATCGAGGACCATTCCCCCGTCAAACGGGACCCCGCGGGCCGCTTCTACCGCACCTTCCGCCCCGTCTTCGCGATGGTCTTTGGCGCCCGCGATCAGGCCTTCGTCCAGGCCCGTGCCGTCCACCGCATCCACAGCCACATCCGCGGCATCCTACCTGAGACCTTGGGTCCCTTTCCCGCGGGGTCACCCTACTACGCCAACGAGGCCCACGCGGCTTTGTGGGTCCACGCCACCCTCTGCCACAGCGCGGTCCTGGTCTATGAGCTCGTGCTGCCCGCACTGACCGCGGCGCAGAAGGACCGGTACTGGGAGGAGGCGCGCCACTTCGCCGCCC
>JBAPYD010000176.1:0-3351 GCA_049284555.1 Chromatiaceae bacterium
CTCCCCTGGTGCCCAAGCTCTGCTTGGGCACCGCCTCCCGGAAGCTCCGCTTCCCCCGCCGCCTCACCAATCCCGATCGATCTCGATCAGCCCAACCTGTCCGGCATAATCCCTCGCACTCGACCACCGCCAGTGCTCCGGCAGATCCACGAATCCGCGCTTGACGGGATTGAAGTGAATGTACTCCAGCTTCTGCCGCATCACCCCCTCGCTCTCGATGCGCTGTGGGTGGCTCCCTTCCTCCCAGAACTGATGCTCGGATTGGGTCTTGTGCGCGCGCTTGAACCGCGCCAGCAGATCCAGAAGGCGGCGCGCCCCGGCCGATTCCAGGTGATCGATGATCCTGCGCGCCGTGTACGACTTGAAGCGCTGAACGTCCGTTCCGATCTGCGGCGAGCCCGCGATCACATGCAGGTGGTTTTCCAGCACGACATAGCCGTGCAGCCGGAGCTCATGGTGCTGGCGCAGATAACGCCAGGAATCGAGCAGGATCTCGACGGTCTCCGGCCGCGTGAAGACGGGCAGCCAGGAATTGACCGTCATGGTCATGAAATAGGGTGCGTCCGTTCCGACGAAGCGGTAGCGGCTGCGCGGCATGTGAGTCTCCTCTTGATCGCGTCCCTGTGTCCCGCTCGGTTGCCCAGGGACGGTCGCGCGGGGTCGCGAAGCAGAGCTTCGGGGAGTGCGTGCCCAAGCGGAGCTTGGGTACGAGCGGGGAATCGGATGCGCATCCCGACTCAGCCGTTGATCTCGTCCGTGAAGATCTCATGGTTGAGGGCATCATCCAGGGCGTCCTCCAGCCGGACGAGCAGTGCGTCCAGGGACTCCCCGTCCCGTCTCACCAGTGCCGCCAGCATCGTGTCCTCGTCGGACGCGACGGCCGCGCAGGCAACCGGGCCGATTCGGCCAAGCTCGATGTTGCCGTCGTTTTCGATCAGCCATTGGATGTTCGGTAGCTTCGACCAGTTCATCATCGCAACTCTGTAATCGCTTCAACTAACTGCACGGTCGGCCTCATGCCGCGGCCTCGATGTCGAGCTGGCCGGTGACGGCGGCGGTGATGAGGGCTTGGCGGTATTCTTGGAGGCGGTCGATTTGGGATTGGATCTTTCCAGCGGCCGCTCGACATTGTTTCAAATTCTCATCGACGATTCGGGATATGGACTGTTGCTCGGACGAAGGGGGCGTCGCGATCCAGACGTTGCGCACGTCGTCCAAGCCCAGGCCCTGCTTGGTTCCCCCGTATTGGACCATCTGAAAATGGGTGCTTCCGAGATCAGAACTCAGTGCGAGCGCCACGAACAGCGAGGCGGCGAGCTTTTGGTTCAACCGCAAAAGCGCCACATGCTGGTTGATATAGGCTGCAACTGGCAGGGGAGCATCGACTAATGCGACGGCTCCCGTTCTTGCACCTGTGATGCAAACCAGGACGTCACCCGTTTCGATGAGAGTGCGTTCCCCCTCTGAGCCTCTTGGCGGGTTTACGCGTTGGGTGGTCGCCAAGTCCAGATCAAGGTGCTTTCCGAGATTCCCACTCTGGAGAAAGATCGGTGCACCATCGTCGTCAGAGTAATAGTCGGCCCATCCTCGCGATCCGGAGGTTGTGAAAGTCAGCAGGGTCTTTAGGCGCCGCACCTCCCAATGCGCGGGTACCTCCCCAATCCACGGGATGCCGGAGTCCTTCATCGGCACGGTGGGGTCGAGGCCCTTGGTCACCGCGTGGTTGATGAGGGCGGCGCGCTCCTCGGCCAGCAGGTCCAGGAGCTTGCGCTTCTTCTCGATCAGGGCGTCGATGGCGGCGGTCTTTTCGTCGAGGTAGTCGCCGATGGCTTTTTGGGTGGGGAGTGCGGGCAGGGGAACCCAGATGCCAGCCAGATGGGTGAGACTAAGTCCGTCTCGTAGATCACCCACAAGGCCGCGGACATTGGCGTACTGGCTGTCCAGATAGTAGAAGAGGTAGCGATAGTGCAGGTGAGTCTCATCGGGCACCATCGCGGCAAGACTCTGATTGCAGGTAGCGGGAAACTCCAAGGTGGCGACTGTGGCCTTGGTCTTTCCTTGGCCGGCTAGTGCCATAACCACTGATCCTGGTGGTAGCCATCGGGCACTAGATGATCGCAGTCCAACCTCGGTAATGAAAGCATCTGCCGCGGTGATCCGTTTCTTGTTTACCTCGCCAGAAGCCAGCCACGGCACCGACCCATCTTCCCAGAATTCAAGACGGTTCTTGTCGGGAGTGCCTCCAGTCAGCAGCCGTGTGTAGCGTCGCAAGTGTGCCTCGCGCCACGATCTCGGTAGCTGACCGAGCCAAGGGTTCCTTGATGGGACCATCTCGGTCACCCAAACACCCTCCCCAACATCCCCTGAATCTCCGCCTCCAGCGCCTTGATCTCCCCGCGGATCACCTCCAGCGGCCGCGGCGGCTGGTAGACGTAGAAGTGCCGGGTGAAGGGGATCTCGTAACCGATCTTGGTCTTGGAGTGGTCCACCCAGGCGTCGGGCACATGGGGCAGGACCTCGAGGGCCATGTAGGCGTCGATGTCTTCGGTAAGGGGCACGTTCTCGTAGTCGCGCAGCTCGGTGTCGGGCTCGGGCTCACCCTTGACGGTACAGAACTCGGCGGTCTCGTCCCGCTCCGAGAGGGCGCTCAGGACGGCCTTGAGCACGGGCGCGGCGAGGTGGACACCCTTGGCCCTCGCCGCGGCCTTGAGGGCCTTGGTGACGGCATCCCGGTCCTTGTAGAGGGTGTCGGGGTCCATTGATTGGAGCACCCCGAGCACGGCCTCCTGGGTCGCCCGCCCCGCCGCGATCTCGGCCTCGGCCGCCGCGCCCTTCTTCTTGCTGGTCGCCAGTCCCTGCCAGGTCTTCTCCTCCTCCAGGCGGGCGATGCGCTCGGGGCTGGCCTGGAAGTTGAGCTTGAGGGGGCGCTCGACGGTGATGCGGTGGAAGCCGAAGTCGGCGTTGTCGAAGAGCTTGACCTCGGGGCCTTCCTGAAAGTCCGCATAGAGGCGCGTCAGGGTGTCGATGTCCTCCTGCCCCAGCTCCTTGCGCTTGTCGCCGAGTGACTTGCGCATCTTTCGGAAGTGGCTGACCCCGTTGATGAGCTGGATCTTGCCCCTGCGCTCCGGGGCCTTGCGGTTGGTGAGCAGCCAGATATAGGTGCTGATGCCGGTGTTGTAGAACATCTGGTCCGGCAGGGCGACGATGGCCTCCAGCCAGTCGTTCTGTCGGGTAAGGGACTGGCGCGGTAACGCTTGGCAGGATCGCCCTTGTCTGTATCCGGGGTTTCCCCCTTCGTGCCCGTTTAGGGTTCGCCGTCGTCCCGTTTCCAGCCCCTCCCCATAAGAACCG
>JBAPYD010000177.1:0-2085 GCA_049284555.1 Chromatiaceae bacterium
ATCCCCCTGCGGGGCGATTGCCAATGGTGGATTCGGCCTGGTTGCGGCGGCATCCAGGTCGCCGCGGTGCAGCAGGCCGGCTCGCCGGGACATCGGAGGAAGCCGGACCGGATCAGTCGCCCGGCTACAGGGGGGGGAATGGTGCCCTCGGCGGGATTCGAACCCACGACCTATCGCTTAGGAGGCGATTGCTCTATCCATCTGAGCTACGAGGGCCATAAGAAGGCGCACCGGACAGCCAGGACCGTTTCGCCGGGGTGCCTCAGCAGAGACTGGGCGAGTATTCGTCCGGAACCCGAAATCGACCGATTACCTGTAGGTTGGGCCGACGAAGGAGGCCCAACGATCAAGCCGTTACAGTGGGCGGCTTGTTGGGCTTCGTCCCTCAGCCCAACCTACTCGGAATTCCTTCCCAATCTTAGCAGTGTACCCGAGCACGCGCGCCCGAGACACCTCGGGCCTTCAGTCCCCGAAGAGCGTGACCCGGTAGGAACGCAGGTCCCCCGCCTCGCGCACGATGTCTCCCACGCGCAGCCCGTCGCGGCCGGCGGCGCGGTCCCGGAAGTAGAGCCCCAGGGTCTCCTTGACCACCGGGAAGGCCAGCTCCTCCCAGGGGATCTCCGCCTCGCCTAAGAGCCGCACCTCCAGGCTCTCGGCCCCCGGGGAGAAGTCTAGGTCCAGCAGCTCGCCCCGGAACAGGAGATAGACCTGATCGATGTGGGGCAGGTTGAAGAGGCTGTAGAGGGGACCGATCGCAACCCGCGCGTTGGCCTCCTCCAGGGTCTCCCGGGCGGCACCGGCGAGCGTGGTCTCACCCTGCTCCATGAAGCCCGCGGGCAGGGTCCAGAGTCCGTAGCGGGGCTCGATGGCCCGCCGGCACAGGAGGATCTTGTCCTCCCACTCGGGGATGCAGCCCACCACGACCTTGGGGTTCTGGTAGTGCACCGTGCCGCAGCGGGTGCAGACGTGACGGGGACGATCGTCCCCCGGGGGGATCGACACCCTGACCCCGGCACCGCACTGGCTGCAGAAATTCATGGCAAATCAGTCCTCGATCGGCGGTACCGGCCCGCTTCCGGCCCACTGGGCTGGCGGGGAGACGCAGATAACGATTGCAGTCTCCCCTTCGCTCGACGCATGGCCCCTACGCGCAAGCTGTCTCGCCACCCCGATGGTGTCGAATCAGCCTCCCGGTATAGATCTGGCTGAAACCAACGGGTCTCAACCGGGCCTCGCGGCCGCGCGTGTCGGACCCGGGGACCGATGGCCCCCCGCGGGGAACGGGACCGGAACCCGCCGCCGCTTCATTTGCCCCGCGGGGGGGATTGCTGGATCATGGGGCGGTCAGCGGAATCAAGGAGCCGACAGCCTCATGACGCCTCAAGGGCCCTCCTCCAGCAACTCCGACCGGGACCCCCAGGCACCGGACCCCATGGGAGCAGGGGATCCAGGCCTGGCCGAACGGTTGCGGGCCCTGGGTCTTGGGGAGGCCGAGGATGCCGGCGACCCCCTAGGCACGGGCGAGGACCCCCTGGCCGGTCCGGGCTCGGGCCCGGGTCAGGGGCTCGCGACCCTTGTCTCCCGGCTGGACAACCTGGCCGCGGGGCTCGCGGCCCAGGGGGACCAGCTGCGCGACGCGGAGCGCTCCCTGGTGGACCGCATCGCCGACGTGGACGACGACCGCCGCCGCACCCAGGGCCAGCTCCAGCGGGCCATGCAGTCCCAATACGACGCGGTCGATGGGCGGCTGCGCCGACTGGGCGGGCTCACCATCCTGGGCCTGGCACTGATCGCGGCCCTGGCGGCGGGGGGACTCTACCTGCTCCACGCGCTGCACCAGCGGGCGATGGGTGAGCTCCAGGGCGACCTGATGGGCGAGCTGCAGACCCTGGGCCTGGAGCTGGATCGCCTGAAGGGGACCGCCGACGCCGATGCCAGACTCCAGGAGCAGGTCAGCACCCTGTCCGCAACCCTCGGCCGGCTCTCCGAGGACCTCGATGGGGCGCGGGCCGCCCCCGCGGCAGGGGTGCCTGCCGCGTCGGCGGAGGTGGCCAGCCTGAGCGAGCGGATCGCCCGCCTCGAGTC
>JBAPYD010000178.1:0-2801 GCA_049284555.1 Chromatiaceae bacterium
AGGCTGCGCTGGGCCGCCTTGGCCGAGGCGAAGGCGACGAAGCCGGCGGCGCCTTTGAGCGAGGCGGTGGCACCGATGGCGATGATGTTGCCTCCTCCGGCCGCGCGCATCGCCGGGATCACCTGCTTGGCCGCCAGCAGCAGGCCGTAGGCGTTGACCCGCCAGGCCCGCTCGAAGGCCTCCGGGGCGGTGGCGTCGATGTCGCCGAATTCCCGTGTCGAGGCGTTGTAGATCAGTGTCTGGGGTGGGCCCACCTCCTCACGGATGCGGGCGAACACGGCCGCGGCGTCGGCGGCGCTCGTCGCGTCGTAGGCATAGGCGCGGGTGCCGGCGATCTCCCGGGTGAGCACATCCAGGCCCTCCTGGCGGCGGGCGAGCAGGGCCACCTCATAGCCGGCGCTGCTGAATCGGCGGGCGAAGGCCGCGCCATTGCCGGGGCCGGCACCAACGATCACGCAGATTGGGACGCTCATGGAATTGACTCCGCCGGGGATCGACTCGCGGCCACCATTGTGGCCTCAGCTCGCCATGGCCACCAGGGTGGGCGACAGGACGCGCAAGGCATCGGCGGTGGCGAGGGACAGGATGTACCCACGCTTGCCCCCATTGATATAGATACGCGGGAGCGCGGCGATGCCCGCCTCGCAATACACGGGCATCTGGCGTCGGGTACCGAACGGGGAGGTGCCGCCCACCTGGTAGCCGGAATGTTTGTCCGCCACCTTGGGATCGCAGGGGGCGATGCGCTTGGCCCCGATGGCGCGGGCCAGGGCCTGGGTGGAGACCTGGCGGTCCCCGTGCATGAGCACGATGAGTGGATTGCGCCGCTCGTCCTCCATGATCAGGGTCTTGACCACCAGATGCTCGTCGACACCCAGGGACGAGGCGACCTGGGCCGTGCCCCCGCCGTCGACGTAGGCGTAGAGGTGCCCCTGGAAGGGGACCCCGGCGGCCCGCAGCACGCGTACGGCCTGGGTGACGGGTTCCTTGCTCGATGGCATCTGAGAAGTGGCTAGCGAGGCTCTGCCTCAGACCGACGAGTCGTGGGGGCGGCCCCGGTTGATCGAACGAAGCGTCTAAGCTTCGGATGTAACCGCCTTGGCGGTGGGAGGACTCGAGGTCCAAGCGTCAACCGGGGCCACTGACAATGATAGAGCATACGGTGCGGGAACTGCTTGAGGACAAGGTGGAGCTGGACATCGAGGGCATGGATCGGATCTACCTCAACGCGTACCAGCCAAGGTTGCAGACTGGCGGCGGGGTGGTGTCCTTTTTCCGCGAGCATCGCGGGGCGGTGGTGGCCTCGACCACGCTGATGGCACCGATGAGCAAGGCGTTCGTGGCCGACATTCATCGTTTCGCCCAACGCGAAGGGATCGAGATCGTGCATTTTGAACGGGGACAGCGCAAGGACGAGGAAACCCAACGCCGCCTCAAGGACTTCACGGCGGAGGAAGGCGTGCTCTACATCGGCGTGGCACAGGAGAAGTTCGCCGGCTTCCGCGTCATGAAGAAGATCAGCCCGCACACGGGCACCGCCTTTCCCTGGCTGTACCGTTCCACCGTGATGTGCAACCAGTACTACTTCTATGTCGTCGATGCGGACTTCGGCCCCCTGTTCATCAAGTTCTCCTCCTACTTTCCCTACACGGCACGCATCTGTCTCAACGGCCACGAGTACGCCAAACGCCAACTGCACAAGGCGGGTATCGCGTTCCAGGCCCTCGACAACGGTATCCGCGACTGTGAGGATCCGCAGCGCTTGCAGCAGATCCTCGATGGCCTCGATGAGGTTGGCATCGAGGCGGTGGTGCGCAAGTGGTTCGCCCGCTTGCCGAACCCATTTACCGCAGCCGATCGGGCCGCGGGCTATCGCTATGAGCTCTCCATCCTGCAGGCGGAGTTTGCCCGCACGCAGGTGTTCGACCGACCGCTCGCGGGGCGCCACCTGTTCGAGGAGATCATCCGCGAGAATCTCGACCTCGGCCGCCCCGAGCAGGTCAGCTTGATCTTCGAACGACGCATAACCAAACGCACACCGGGACGCTTCGCCACCCGGGTCATCACCCAAGGGGTCACCCCCTCGCTGCACATCAGCTACAAGTCCACCAAGATCAAGCAGTACTTCAAGGAGGAGCGCGCCCTGCGCACCGAGACCACGATCAACAACAGCCGCGACTTCGCCATCGGCCGGCGCCTGCACAACCTGCCCGCCCTGCGGGCCATCGGCTTCGCCGCCAACCGCCGCGTGTTGGAGGTGGAGCGCATCTCCCAGGACTGTCAGCTCGGCGAAGCGCTGTTCGATCAGGTCAACCGGCCCCAAGTCGTTGACGGCCAGCGCGCCTCAGCACTGGCCTTCGGCGATCGGCGCGTGATGGCCCTGCTCCAGGCGCTGTGCCTGTTCATCCTCCTGCCCGAGGGGTTTCGCAACGCCACGCTGCGCCAGCATGTCGCCGAGTTGATGGGAGAAACCCCCGAGCACTACGGTCCAGGCAGGATGACCTATGATCTGCGCCGGCTGCGCCTGCACGGCCTGATTGAGCGCATCCCGCATACGCATCGCTACGAGGTCACCGCCCCGGGGAAACGGGTGTGCCTGTTCTTCACCAAGGTCAATGCCCGCATCATCCGCCCAGGTCTATCTCAACTGCTCGACGGCTGCCCGAAAGCGCCCAATCGACCACTCGCGGTCGCTATCAAGCAGCTTGATCGGTCCTGCGAGCAGCTCTTTGCGGAGGCCAAACTTGCCGCATGAAAACTTGACGCATCTGCACAGAATGTCCGGCCTCAAGGAGGCTAGT
>JBAPYD010000179.1:0-2503 GCA_049284555.1 Chromatiaceae bacterium
GACGGCGACTACACCGCGCTGACCCTGGAGTCGCCGCACGACCTGCGGGGCTACGGCGTCATCAAGATCTTCGAGCGCGAGGGACGGCGCCGCGGCAAAATCGTGGACCTGCTGACGTCTCCCAACGATACACAGGCCATGCAGTCCCTCCTGGTCGAGGCGCTCCGCGAGATGCGGCGACAGGGGGTGGAGCGGGCGGAGTGCTTCCAGACCGGCGCGCGTCCCGGGGAGACGTTCACACGCCTCGGCTTCAGGCCCAGGCTGAGCAAGACGGGGCGCCCTCAGCCCCTCATGACGCGCCACCTCCCGGCCGAGGCCCAGGGCATCTATGTGACCCAGGGCGACGGGGACGGCGGCTGAGGCCAACCCGGCGACCTGCACTCGATGCATCCGTGAATCCCCTGCGTCCTCTTCGTCACCGGCTCGCACGCGCGCTGTGGAAGCGGCTGGACAGACACAAGGAGCGGGCGTACCAGCCCCAATGGTTCCTGCTGGCCGGCCTGAGGGGCCCGGACTCCCGATGCAGCCCGGATCCCAGGGGCCTGCAGGCCATCCTACCCCCCGATGACCGGTTCTGGGCCGACCCCTTCGCCTGGTCCGAGGGCGCAGCCCGCTACATCTTCTGCGAGGAGTATCCCTTCAGCACGCGTAGGGGGCGAATCAGCGTGCTGGAGCTCGGCCCCGATCTGCTCCCCAGGGGTCCGGCCGTGCCCGTCATCGACGAGGATCGCCATCTCTCCTATCCCTTCCTGTTCGAGTATCGGGGAGCGCTCTACATGGTCCCGGAGACCGCGCGCAGCCAGCGGGTGGATCTCTACCGATGCACGGGATTCCCGCACCGCTGGACCCTCGAGGGCAGCCTGATGACCGGGATCGAGGCGGCGGACGCGACCCTGATCGAGCACGAGGGTCGCTGGTGGCTCTTCTGCGCCGCCCGCCAGGGGAAGGTTCGGATCAACGAGTCGCTGCTCGCCTTTCACGCGGACTCGCCGCTGAGTGACAGTTGGACCCCCCACGCGCGCAATCCACTCGTGCGGGACTACGGCGGCGCACGGCCCGGCGGACGCATCTTCCGGGACTCCACGGGCGCCCTGCTGCGCCCCGCCCAGGACTGCGTCCCGCGCTACGGCTACGGCCTGGCGCTAACCCGCATCGAGACGCTCACCCCGGAGCACTATGCCGAGGGGCGCATCTGGCACGCGAGCGGACACACCGCCGGTGGATGGCGTGCCCTCCACCATCTGGACTGGCACGATGGGCTCCTGGTGATGGATGCACAGCGTCTCTTGCCCCTGGGGGGAGCGCCAGGGGCTTGAGGCATCGACCCCCTGCCCTCTTCGTCCCAAACTGGCCCACAATGAAGGCAACCGGGGGTGCCGGGGCGCGAGGTCACGATGAGCGGCGACAGACCATTTTGGGAGACCACCAGGCTCGGCGACATGACGGCCGAGCAATGGGAGTCCCTGTGCGACGGCTGCGCCAAGTGCTGCCTCGAGAAGTTCGAGGAGGAGGAGACCGGCCGCATCGTCTACTCACAGATCGCCTGCACCCTCCTGGACCTCGGGACCTGCCGCTGCCGGGACTACGCGAATCGGGCGGCCAAGGTGCACGACTGTGTGACCCTGACACCCGCGGAGCTGGCCAGGCCCCAGTGGCTCCCCGAGACCTGCGCCTACCGCCGGCTCGCCGAGGGCAGACCCCTGCCACCCTGGCACCCCCTGATCACCGGTGACCCCGGCTCCGTGGAGCGGGCGGGCCACAGCGTGCGCGGCCGGATCCTGGCGCCCGAGCCGGGCATGGATCCCCTGATGCACCTGATCGACTGGATCCGCTAACACCGAAGATCAACTCGTTCGCTCGTGAATGTGAATCGCACGATCCGCAATCGAGCAGCTCGCAACGGATGGCAACAGCCTGCCGAGACCGACTGGCTGCTCGGTACTGCCCAACCCTCCAGGAGCCTTGCCTTTCCTCCCTCCGCCGACCGTTGGCGCCCCCACCTCGTGTGTTCGGGGGACGGAAAGACCACGAGCCGGTCACGCAACATGGCACGCCAGGGCAGATCGCGTTTCGGCCCTTCCGAAGTTGCCTCGTCTATACCGCGGCAACCCACTGCGTCAATATCCCACCAAAGTCCGCTGTGGACGCATTGCCGCCTCTCGGGCTTCTCCCTGTTGGCGACTCAGTTGTCCAAACTGCGTCCCGTCGTCCCGCTCCCCTGGCCGGCCGGTGAACGCCGATAGCCGACATTCAAGCCCAAGGCAGTTTCGTGGCATACCGGCATCAAAGCAGACACTCGGAGCGCCGGGTGGCCGCGGGTGATTGCTCACCCGCGGCTCCCACAGATCCGGACGTGCCCAATTCGGGCATCCGGCTCCTCGATCTAAGCGCTCGCTGCGCGCGGAAAAAAAAGTGCGCACCCTCGGTCCGAAGAAGACGCTCCCTCCCTGGTGCCCACCCCGCCCAAACCGCGAGCCCCTGTCGTTGTGGGAAGATGCTGGCG
>JBAPYD010000180.1:0-7265 GCA_049284555.1 Chromatiaceae bacterium
CCAACGGGCCGCTGCACGTGCTCGAGATCGGCGCCGGCACCGGCAGCGGCACCGAGGCCCTGCTCGATGCGCTCGCCCGGCACGGTCTGAGCGACCGGATTGGGCAGTACATCGTCTCGGAGCCGAACGCCTTCTTTCGCCGCCGCGCCGAACGAATGCTCAGAGCGGCTTATCCGACCCTGCCACTGAAGTTCCAGTCGCTCGACATCGACAAGCCCTGGACCGAGGCCCTGCCCGAGGGCAGCCGCTTCGATCTCATCTTTGGGGTCAATGTCATGCACGTGGCGAACGACCTGCGCTTCTCCCTCGACGAGGCCCGCGACCGCCTCGCGGACGACGGCTGGCTGGTCGCCGGCGAGTGCCTGCGTCCCTTTCCCCACCAGCCGATCTACGCGGAGCTCATGTTCCAGATCCTGGACAGCTACGTGGGCGTGCAAACCGACGCGGAGATCCGGCCGAACCCCGGATTCCTGACCCCAGAGCTCTGGACTGCCGCCCTGGCCGCCACGGGATACCAGCGCATCGAGATCGTTCCCGATCCGGTCCGGATTCGCGAGATCTACAGCTGGTTCTTCGTTGGCGCCCTATGCGCCCAGGGGCAGCACGCACCGACCCTGGCGATGCGGTCGCACGGTAGAATCGTACAGCATCACTCGTATCTGACCCCTTGAACAGGTTCCAGAAGTTCCGGTCATACCTGCCTCTTTCCCTGCTCGCGGCGGCTCTGGTATTCGGCCCACTGTGGCTCGGCGCGGACCTGGGGCACCTCTATTCCATGCCGGCGCTGGTCGTCGCGGTGCTGTTGCTGATCGGTTTCGGACGCACCCTGCTCCCCGGGCAGGAGCCCCTCATTACGACTCTGGCGGCGGAGCGCCACGGCCCACTCGACGCGGCGACGGTTCGCTATACGCGGCGGGTCACCCAGATGTGGACGGTCTTCTTCGGGCTGATGATCGCGGAGATCCTGCTGTTGCCGCACCTTGCGCCGCCCCGGGTGCGACCGGTATTCGCCTATGGGGTCAATTATCTGGTCATCGTTGCCCTGTTCCTCGGCGAATTCTGGCTGCGGCGTCGCTGCCTGCCCCAGGTCGAGCATCCGAGCCTCGGCGAGTATCTGCGCTATCTCCGGCATCTGCCCTTGCACAGGCTCTGGGGCAAGCGCCCTTGAGCCCGCATCCCGTCTCGCCTGACCCCGCACGCGACCGCCCCACAGGCGCCGCGTGTCCGGGCTTCGAAAGCCCGTCCACCGAGTCAAGGCACCAAGGAGGCCCGCCAGTTACAGGCGGCGGCGCAGCAGCCTTCCACCGACGAGCCTGACAATGCTCCAGGTGTCACGCCACGGGCGGTAGTAGCTGGCACGCCGGCCCGCCGGATAGGTGGTCTCCACCGGAACACCAACGATGTCCGCGCCCGCGTCAACGGCGTCGATCAACAGCGCCGTTTCGAAGGCGAACCCCTCGTTCGCTCGCGGACGCGTCGTGAGCCGGGCCAGCATTGCGGCCGGATACAGGCGAAAGCCGGACTGCGAATCCGGGACGCGCCGTCCGCATGCCCGGGAGATCCAGAAGTCCGCCACCGCATTGGCGAATCGGCGCACTGCCGGCGCCCGCTCCCGCGCGAGCTGGCGAGCCGCGATCACCAGCGCCCTCGGGTATTGCATGGCTGCCTGCTCCAAACGGTGGATATCGGCAGCGCTGTGCTGGCCATCGGCATCGAGGGTGACGACGCGCGCGGCGCCGAGTTCCAGAGCCCGCTGCATCCCGGACGCGAGCGCGAAACCTTTGCCCAAATTGACCGCATGCGCCTGTATCTCCAGGTCCAGCCCCCGGAGCAGCGCGACCGTACCGTCCCTGGAGCCATCATCGACGATGATCACCCGATCCACGTCGCAGGCCAATACGGCATCGACGACGGCGCGAACGGTCCTGGCCTCGTTGAATGCCGGGATGACGACGATGGTGCCCTTCATGCCGGTCCCATGTCTCATCGCCGCTCGGCGGGGCTGCGCACCAATGTAACCCGACCGCTTGCGACGACCTCACCGTCGGCGCGGACCTCGAAACTGTAGATGGCGTTCCCCCCGGCGCGCATCTGCAGGTGTGCCGTGACCAATAGCGGTGCCGGGAGCTGCTCCAGGTGCTCGCACCGCAGCCGCACGTCCCGCGCGGCCGCCAGCAGCAGTCGGGGATTCTCGAAATCGTCACACAACACACCGTGCAGAGCGGCCGCTTGAGCGCCGTACTCGATCGCGTGGGCGGCGGACAAACGCCCATCCAGGCACAGCGGATTGGCCGGCTCCCGGTGGGATGCCGTCTCGCAGAGGATGCTGGTGTCACTCCATCGAATGACCGCATCCAACAGACACATGGAGCCGCTGTGCGGCACGCTGTCGTAGAGCGCTTGCGCCGAGGACATGGTCACCGCAAAGGCGCCGCGGTCGGGTGATTGGTCGGACAGGGCGACCGTGTCACCGCCGGAACCGCGCCGACGGTTTCAGGCCACGGCAAGGGCATCGTCATGCCCTGGGAACCACACTTTCGGCTGGAGCGGGAGCCGCCCCGTGGCTCTCACCCTGCTCCCAGAAATCGTAGAAGTTGAACCAATTCAGGGGCGCCGCCCGCGTATAGAATTCAAGCCGCTTGGCATACGCCTGCACCCATTCTTCCAGGGATGGATTGCGGGCAGCACGGTCGCGGCTCCGGTCGATTCGGATACCATCCGTGAGCTCCTCGAAATAGACGTCGTAACGATTTCCACCCCGATAGAGTCCGAAGGGCAGGATGACCGGAACGCCAGTCGCGGCGGCCAATCTCATCGGGTTCGAGGGAAACGGTGCCGTTCCGCCGAGGAAATCACAACTGACGGTGGGCTCGCCCGGAAGACGGCGGTCTCCGAGCAATCCCACGATGTAGCCCGCCTCGAGGCTCTCCCCCACGGCGAGGAGGGGGTGCGACCCCGCGAGGGAAATGACCGACTCAGCCGCCGTCGAGTTCAACGCGTGCAGCAGATCCGTGATCGTGCGGTTGTGCTCCGGATCCATCAGGATCTTGAGGGGCATCCCGATTTCCTCGACGGCCAGCGCGCGCAGGATCTCGAAGCTCCCGAGGTGGGAGCCCAGCAGGAGAAACCCCTCGCCCGCCGCCAGGCGACGGCGCACGAGATCCCCGCGATGCACGCGCACGTCCAGGGTATGGCGCCGTCCGGCAAGCAGGTAGACCCGGTCGAGGATGGTCGCCGCGAAGGTGAATATGTGGCGGGCCACATCGCCCACACCCGCCGGGCGGCCCAGCACCCGCGTCAGAAAGGCCCGCGACGCCTGGCGCTGCGGTGCCGCCGTCATCAGAAAATACAGCGTGATGGGATAGAGCACGGCACGGGCCGCAGGACGACCCAGATGAAGTGCGATCCACAAGATGATCCGCAGTGCCGCAGGGGTACCACGCTCGCGTTGATCGGACCAGCTAACCACGCTTGGAGTACCGATTCGTTGCTGACGGCCGCACTGGAGCCCTGTACCACGCACGGGTCGTCTGAGTGTCGTCGCGCCACTTCCTGCCCATCAGAACGCACTCCTTGCAGTCCGGGCCGGTTCCCGGCGGTCAGGTGCCATCATCCGCCGACAAGAGAACGCCGGAACAAACCGGGTGACCGTCGACCTCACAGGCGAAGCGACACCCACTCCCCCGCACCACGGGTGTGAAACGTACGACGACCGTCTCACCGGGCAAGACCGGCTTGAGGAATTTTACCTCCGGAACCCGAGCACAGGGGGATCCCCAAGCCCGCAGCACGAGATCCAGCAACATCGACCCCGGCACCAATGGCGCGTCCGGAAAATGGCCGGCGAAGACAGGATGCTCGGGCGCGACCCGAAAATGCCCTGTCTTCACGTGGGGGGCCATGGCCACTGCTCAGCGGCCCCAATCGGTCCCGTCCCGGCAACCTATCGGCATGGTTGCGCGGCGGATGCCGAGACGCTCACGCCGCCACGCGAGAATCTTGAGCAAGAACAAGGTGAACAGTTCAGCCTGTATTCCAAGCCGAACCGAGCCATTGTGGGAACCGGGCTCGCAACCGCCAGAGACAACATGGAGCGCGCCGGGAGTCGTTAGGGCGTGCGATGATCCTGGATGTACTGCGTGAGGTCGCGGAGCGAAGCGAAGATCTGCTTGATATTCGGGTCCTCCGAGCTGATGGTTACCCCATAGGTCTTGGACACCGCCAGGGCGATCTCCAGCGCATCAATGGAATCGAGCCCTAAGCCGCTGCCGAATAACGCTTCGTCCGGATCGATCTTCTCGATCCCCACGTCACGCAGCTGCAGCGTTTCGATCAGTAGCTGGGCCACTTGCTCAATTGTCGGTTGATCCAACCCTATCTCCTCTGAAAATCACCCATGAATTCTGCGGTACTGCCAATCGCAGCGACCGAGCTTTCGCCATCAACGGCTCCCACCGCGTGCCGGCCAGGTCGCGGTGTATTCGTTGAGGATGCCGTACTGGATAGAACGCTCGACCGACTCGAAACCGGTCTCGCGCAACACCTCCATTACCACCGCGGGGCATACGCACTGATCCACCGTGTCCCAGTAGTAGCGCATCAATCGGTGCGCATCGGCGCTGCGCGTCACCAGCGAGGCGATACCGGGAACCAGATACTTCAAATACAGCTTGCTCAGAAAATAGCCGGTACGGGTAGGCGGCGGCACCATCTCCAAGATCAGGAGCCGACCACCGGGACGCAGCACGCGCGCGAACTCGCCGAAGGTCTGCCGCAGATCCGCAACGTGCCGCAAGGCGTATCCCATGCACAGAAAGTCCGTTCGAGAATCCGGGAACGGCAACTGCTCCGCAATGCCGCTGACACGCCGCCTGACGCCACGTTGCGCGGCCACTCCCAACATGGCAAGGCTCGGATCGAGGGCGACTACGTTTCCCTCGGGGCCCACGATCTCCTGCGCATGCGCCGCCAGGACACCGGTGCCCGAGGCCACGTCGAGCACGGCCTGCCCGGGCCCGAGCCCGGCCGCGGTCATGGCACGCAGCCGGTACTGCTCGCCCTGGTTGAGGCTCATCCAGGCGTTGATGCGGTCGTAGCTGACCGCCGTCGTATCGAACAGACGGCGGATATAGCCGACGCGGTCCTCGGCACGTCGATAATGCCCGGACAGGACCGGGTGCGGGGCGAGGACCGGCTTGCCCTGGCGTTGATTCACGCTTTCGATCTCACGTCATCTCCAGAAAATATCCTCGTTGCGGGGGCGTTGATTCCGGGCCCAATCGTTCCGAATCCTACCCACGCGATCTCCGAAACGAGCCCCCCGAGCAGCGTCCGCGGAGGCCGCGTCCTGAAGGGTGAAACGGACCCTTGCCCATCCCCTGGAACGTGATGCTCGCGATGCGCGGCGGGGTTCGCGAGAGGCACGAAACGCCAAGAGCGGATCGGGCGGCACTCCAAGTCGACGCCGGGTTGCCGAGGCGCTACCGCGAGGGGGCGGGACCGGCGCTCGAACCGCAATGCGCCCGGACTGCGCGGAACGCTACCATCGCGGGAGCGGTCCGGCAACGCCATTTAGGCAAGCAGGAGGACTCCGCGACACAGGCCCTTATCCTCTATCGCCTCGGACACGAGGGCACGGACCGCCTCCGCGCTGTCCAGGGTCAGCGCCCTGCCCCACAGCTCCCGCGCCTCCGGGAGCGACCAATGCCGGAACAGCCGGCGTATCCGGGGGATGCCTCCCGGGGACACGCTGAAGGAATCGATGCCGAGACCAAGGAGCAGCAGCGCGCCCAGGGGGTCGCCCGCCATCTCGCCGCAGACGCTGACCGGGACCCCGTGACGCCGGGCGCCCTGGACCGCGAGCGCGATCATGCTCAGCACCGCGGGGGCCAGGGGATCGCAGAGCGCACCCAGGCTGGGATTGGTGCGGTCCGCGGCCAGGACGAACTGGGCGAGGTCATTGGTGCCGATCGAGATGAAATCCGCGAGTCCGCCCATCGCCTCGACGCGCAACGCCGCCGCGGGCACCTCCACCATGATGCCCAGGGGCGGGAAGGCGTCGCCGGAGACGATCGGTGCGGTCTCACGGCGGACCTGATCGATGAGGCGTCGAGCCACTCGGATCTCCTCCGGGACGGTGACCATGGGCAGCAGGAGACGCAGATTGCCCAGCCCGGCGTTCGCCCGCAGGAGGGCCCTGAGCTGAGTGAGGAAGATCTCGGGTCTTGCCAGGAGCAGCCGGATGCCGCGCTGACCGAGGGCGGGGTTGGGCTCCCGCTGGTCCAGGGAGGGAAGCGGCTTGTCGCTGCCGATGTCGAGGGTCCGAATGGTCACGGGATGGGGCGCGAAGGACTCGAGCAGCGCCCGATACAGCGCCGCCTGCTCCTCCTCGCCGGGGATCGCGTCGCGGATCAGGTAAGGGATCTCGCTGCGGTAGAGCCCGACGCTCCTTGCCCCGGCCGCCTTCGCCATCGGGACCTCATCGGGCAGTGCGAGGTTGGCCTCGAGATCAACGGTCACGCCGTCCGTGGTGCGGGCCGGAAGGTCTCGATCCTTGGCCAGGTCCGCGGTCCGGACCCGCTCCTCCCGGGAGAGCCCTTCGTATTCAGCCAGGACCTCTGGACCGGGGTCCAGGATCAACCGCCCATGATGGCCATCGAGGATCGCCCCGCGGCGTCCCTCCACGTCGGCGGGCTCGAGTCCCGCGACCCCGACCACTACCGGGATCCCCAGGGCCTTGGCAATGATCACGCCGTGGGAGAGCGTCGATCGCCCGGTGCAGACCAGTCCCGCCAGTCGCTCCGGAGGAACCGCCAACACGCGAGCCGCCCCCGGACCGTCGTCCACCAGCAGGATCGGCCCCGGGGGCAGCCGCCCCTCCCCCTCGGGCGCGAACAGGACACCGATCCCGATGCCCGGCGAGACGGCCGTGCCGCCCAAGATCGACTGGGCGCGCGGCACGCCGGTCGCGCCCATCTCGTCACTTGCCCCGGGGCGTTCGGAGTGGACCATCCGCGGGTGCCTGGGCCAAGGTCGGCGCCACCCGCTCCGGGGTCAGGCGATGGTCACATCGGGCGACAGATAGACGTCCTGGATGGCGTTCAGGAGCCGCACCCCCTCTTCCATGGGCTTCTGGAAGGCCTTGCGCCCGGAGATCAGGCCCATGCCGCCGGCCCGCTTGTTGATCACCGCGGTGCGCACCGCCTGGTGCAGGTCGTCCTTCCCCGAGGGTCCGCCCGAGTTGATCATACCCACCCGGCCCAGGT
>JBAPYD010000181.1:0-5242 GCA_049284555.1 Chromatiaceae bacterium
ATACACCCCAGAGCCAGAACCCAATCACCGCCGCGACTGCCAAGCGCTTGCTCACGAACACCCCCCATATCTCATGGCCAGAAGGAACTTCGGAAGCTGAGGGTGCAAACCCCATGCCTCGGGCGGCCAACCAGCCGCTGGGAGGCAATCCGAGAGCCGGCGGTAAGGTGCCCAGGCGCGACTGGAGGAGCCCACGGGGTTCAGGCCCAGGCCCCACGGACGCCGATAATCTGACAATTTGTCAGTGCGGCAGGGATGGGGAGGGCTATGCTAGGAACGGATGATCTGGGTCAGTCAAAGCCTCAACCGCAAGTTCGCCGTCGGCACTGCCGCGGGCTTGCTCATCAGCTCGCTTTTCTTCCTGGCGCTGTTCGTCAGCCTGTACCGCGGGCAGCTGCAGCGCGAGCGGGCCGAGACTGCCGCTCAGGTGAGCCGCCTGCTCCAGAGCTCCCTCGAAAACGCCATGCTGAAGCGGGACATCGAGGGCCTGCGGGACATCGTGAATCGTCTGGGGAAAGAGCCGGGAATACGGGGCGTCCGGATCGCCAACCCCGCGGGTGAGATCCGGTTCGCCAGCGACGATCGCAGCCTCGGCACCCTCCTTCCTCCCGAGCCCAACGCCCCTGACCAGCCCCACACGCGTCTCGTCTTCGACGCGGACGGCCGTTCCATCGTCCGTAGCATCAACCCGATTCGCAACAAGCCGCAGTGCCAGGAATGCCACGGCCCCGTGGCGGACAAGCCGGTCAACGGAATCCTCTACGTGGATTTCGATGGGGCGTCGATCAGCGACAAGGCCCGTGCCACGACCCTGCTGCTGATGGGGTCCGGGGCGCTCATCGTCCTGATCAACATCGCCGGCGGCTGGTGGTTCATTCGCCGCTATGTCATCGGTCCCGTCGAGCGGCTGTCCGATGCCAGCCTGAGGCTCACCCAGGGAGACCTGGACGCCCGAATCCAGGTCCCTGGCAACGACGAGCTCGCGTCCCTGGCGGGTCGCTTCAACGGCATGGCGGTCGCCCTCCAGGAGAAGATTCGCGAGCTCGGGGACAAGGAGGCCTTTCTGCAGGCACTCGTGGACGCCATACCGGACGGTGTTCGGGTGATCGATGAGGACTTCCGGGTGATCCTCTCCAACGCAACCTATCGTCACCAACACGGCTATCGGGATGACGCCCGCGTCCCCGCCCACTGCTATGCCGCCACCCACGGGCGAGATCGTCCCTGCCCCGAGACCCTGACCCTGTGCCCGCTCAAAGAGGTGACCGCCACCGGTGAGCCACTGCGCGTCCTGCATCGCCACCAGCGGTCGAATGGGGACACCCTGGACGTGGAGATCTACGCGGCCCCGTTACAGGTCGTCACGGACGGAGCGCCGCGGCGGATGGTGGTGGAGTCCATCCGGGACCTGGAGCAACAGGTCAGGTTCTCCCATGAGCAGCGCCTCTCCGAGCTGGGTCGCCTCGCGGCAGGGGTCGCCCATGAGATCCATAACCCCCTGGCGGCCGTCCGTATGGCCCTGCATGCGGCAAGGCTGGCCTATGAATCGGCCGACGCCGAGCCCGCCCATGTCCTGGAGAGCCTCGCATTGGTGGACCACGAGGTCGAGAAGTGCAGCGAGGTGACCGAGCGGTTGCTCAAGCTCAGCATGACGCCTTCATCCCAGCCGGAGCTGGTCTCGGTGGACCGCGTGGTGGAAGACACCATCAGGCTGCTGTGCTGGGAAACCGAGAGCCAACGGGTAGAGCTCAATCTGGAGGTCGAGGGCGCGCCGCTGCGGGTGCTGGCCAGCGACAGCGATCTGCGGATGATCACCTTGAACCTAACCCAGAACGCCTGTCACGCGATGCCCAAGGGAGGCCTGCTCTCGGTCAGGTGTGCCCGCAACGGCGACCGGGTGGAGATCCTGTTCGAGGATACGGGCATCGGGATCGACGCGCGCGACCTCCCGCGTATCTTCGAGCCCTTCTTCAGCAGGCGGGCGGACGGGCTGCGCGGCACGGGCCTGGGTCTGCCGATCACCAAGTCGATCGTGGAGAGCCACGGCGGAACCATCCGCGTGGAGAGCGAGCCCGGGCATGGAAGCCGGTTCACCGTCGCCTTCCTGGACGCCGACCTGGCGCCGGAGGATTGAGACGTGTCCCAGCAGATACTGGTCATCGAGGACGACGCCACGCTCAACCGGCTGATCGTCAATCAGCTCAAGGCCCTCGGCTATGTGGTCACGGGGACCCGGGGCTGGCGGGAGGCCGACGCCTATCTCGGTGTCAACGAGCCTCACCTCATCGTCACCGACGTCAGGCTGAGCGATGGCGATACCATGAATCGCCTGCCAGACCTGGTGAAGGTTCAGCCGGTCATCGTGCTGACCGCCTACGGCTCGGTGCGCGACGCGGTGGCGGCCATGAAGGCCGGCGCCTACGAATACCTGGTCAAGCCCGCCAGCCCCGACGAGCTGGCCCTGGTGGTCAAACGGGCGATCGAGGACGCGGCCATCCGCAAGGACCACCGTTTCTGCCGGCAAAGGCTCAGGGCCACGGAGGGAAAGGCAGACTTCATGGTCGGTGTCAGCGCGGTGCTCACCAGGACCAAGGAGACCATCGCCGCGGTGGCCCCGAGCGACATCAACGTCCTGATCCAGGGTGAGAGCGGATCGGGCAAGGAGCTCGTCGCCCGGGCCATCCATGAGAATAGCGACCGGGCGTCCCGCAATTTCGTCCCCGTCGACTGCTGCACACTGCAGGAGAAGCTCTTCGAGTCGGAGCTCTTCGGACACGAGAAGGGGGCCTTCACGGGTGCCGATCGTCAGAAACGCGGCCTCATCGAGGGCGCCGAGGGCGGGACCCTGTTTCTGGACGAGATCGGCGAGATCGATGCGTCGATCCAGGCCAAGCTGCTGCGGGTGTTGGAGACCGGCACCTTCCGACGGGTCGGGGGGACCAAGGACCTCCACGCCAATGCGCGAATCGTGGCGGCCACCAACCGGGACCTCGAGGCCATCAGTCGTGAAGGCCAGTTTCGCGCCGACCTCTACTACCGCTTGAGCACCTTCGTGATCGAGGTGCCACCGCTGCGGGAGCGCCGGGAGGACATCCCCTATCTCGCCACCCACTTCGTCCAGAACCACAACTTTTCACGGCGCATCAACAAGGGCATCGCGGGCGAGGCCCTTCGACGCCTCACGGCCTACGACTGGCCGGGGAACGTGCGTGAGCTCAGGAATGTCATCGAGCGGGCGATCATCCTCTCCCGCGACAGCAATACCATCCGTCCCGAGCACCTCGCCTTCGGCGCCGGTGGCGGGAAGGGCGGCGTGAAGGTGAACGTCAGCTTCGACCACGACCCGACCCTGGAAGAGCTCCAGGCGGAGTACCTTCGTCTGCAGCTCAGCAAGCACTCCGGACACCGGGCCAAGGTGGCGGAGGTCCTCGCGGTGAGCGAGCGCAACATCTATCGGCTGATCCGGCGCTATGGACTCGCGGAGGGGTGAGGCCGGCGTCGTTGCGCCGAGTCGCCGTGAGCGCGCCTAGCCCAGCTCCTCGGTCTGGCCAGAGGCGATGTAGATGACCCGCTCGGCCACATTGGTGGCCCGATCCGCGGCCCGCTCATAGTTGTGGACGATCCAGAGCAGGTAGGTGCCCAGGGCCGCCATCTGGGGATCGGCCCCCATCAGCGCGAGCACCTGCTCCACCACCGCGTTCTCCTGGGCATCGACCTCCCGCTCCTCGGCGACTGCAGCGCGGGCCCGTGCCTCGTCCCCCCCACAATCGAAGGCCGCGAGGGCCCCGATCAGCATTTCGATCGCCTTTTCCGCCACCTGGGCGACCGCCGCCAGGGGCTCGGGCGGAAAGCGTCCTCCCCCCGCGCGCAGGACGATCCGCGCCACGTCCGCCGCGTAGTCGCCGATCCGCTCCAGCTCCGAGACCAGCGCCAGACAGGCCCCCACGCAGCGCAGGTCTTGCCCCGCCGGCTTGTAGGCGGCCAGGGTGACGATGCACGCGTCCTCCAGGATCCGGCGCCGATCGTTGATGAGGCCGTCGTTCGCGATGATCTCCCGCGCCAGATCCAGGTCCTGGGTGGTCAGGCACTGCACGGAGCGTCGCAGGGCTTCGACCACGAGGTTGCCCATGTCGTGCACGCCCAGATTCAGGTGGGCGCGCTTCTTTTCAATCAGTGTCTCGAACGGCGCCATCACTCCAACCTCCTGTCTCGTCTTATCGCTGGCCCACCTCAGAAAGCGGGGACGGTAACCCGCACCCGCCCCCCTGGCAAGGTGACCCCACCGACCCGATGGAGTCTCAACGCCGCCTTGTTATGCGGATCACGCGGGCAAAAAGCGCCGCCGCTCGACAACCCCCCGGCTGCGCGATCTGATGGCCCGCAAGGCACCCTGGGAGCGCTGAGTGGGTGTCGAAGGCCCGCCCTCCGGGGTCATCGAAGCGCCCCGCCCGCTCGGCCCCGACTGCGACTGCTCGGGATTCGACTCCGGCCAGCCGGCCCTCGACACCTGGCTGAGGCGCAACGCCCTCAAGAGCCAGTCGAGCGGCGCGGCGGGAACCTACGTCAGCACATCCGGGCCGACGGTGATCGGGTACTACGCCCTCGCTGTTGGCTCGGTCGCCCGCGCCGAAGCGACGGGCCCGGCTCGACGCAACATGCCGGACCCCATTCCGGTCATGCTCCTCACCCGACTCGCCGTCGATCGTCGTTGGCAAGGTCAGGGGCTCGGTGCAGACCTGCTGCGGGACGCCGTGCTCCGCACGCTGCAAGCAGCGGAGCTCGGCGGCATCCGGGCCATGCTCGTGCACGCCATCTCCACCGACGCGGCACGCTTCTACCGCTACTTCGGATTTCAGACGAGTCCGGCAACCGAGATGACCTTGATGGCCTCGCTCTCAGCCCTCGAGGGAGCCCTCCTCGGGGATGTCAATCCGCCGCCAGCCCCGGCTGCGAGCCAAGAATCATGAGGACCCCCCAAGTTGCGCTGGCTCCACTGCTCGGATTTCCTCTTCGGCAAGGATCGCACCGCCCAGGAGCGGCTCTCGGAAAAGATCGGCGCGTGTCAGGTGCGATTCGTCCTCGGTCACTTTCATCCCTTCAATTGGCTGCCTTCTCCCCGGATTCCGCTGCCGCTCCATCCGGGCTACCGCCGTTTGGTGATTCGAGGAGCAGGCCGAAGAACGAAAAAGCCCCGCGGAGCGGGGCTTTTATGGATGTCCCGGGCGGGAGCCCGGGACAGGCA
>JBAPYD010000182.1:0-5160 GCA_049284555.1 Chromatiaceae bacterium
CGCCGGGAAGCTGAGCCGAACCGCGATCGATTGTAGCCGGACGCCGATTCAATGCAACGTGCGCATACGATCGGCGTGCGCTCGAGGCGGGGCGGCTCGCGACACGTTCTCCCGGGCCGCTGGTCAAGTGCCGTCCTGGCATTCGATCGGCTCGCGTCCCGAGACGTGCGTGTCTCGGGTCGCTCCCTGTTCAAGGGCCTAAGGCCCTCGAGCATGGCGGGCCCGCCTTCCCTGCTCAATCCTGCGCTGCTCGTCGGTCAGGCGTTGCGCGCCCTCACCGCTCACTCCTGCCCTGCACGGGAAGCGCGATAAGGCAGCGTTTCCCCAGGGCTCAAGGGGCCGCGTGAACCGCGTCATCCTCAGGAACGACCCTGGCCTCCGGATTCGGGTAACGCTCCACGACCCACTTGGGCAGCTTGGCCTGATTGGCGTGGTAGAGGGCATCGGACTCCACGATCACCAATACCAGCACCGTCACCATGATGGGCAGGATGCCGGTCCCACCGATGAGGGCCCAGACGGCCTCCTTCATCATCCCGCCGTAGGTGTATCCGACCCAACCCAGGCCCATCACGACCAGCAGCAGCAAGAGCATGCCGAGGAAGATCCGGCTGCGCCTCGCGGTGACCTGCCAGTGACACATCACGTACCAGGGGTCCCGGCCGAGGGACCTGTTCGCCCGCCACAGGATATAGGCGAGCAGACTGAAGGAGATCGCTGGTATGACGGCCATCACCCAGGGGAAGCTACCGGCGACCCCTCCCGCAGCCACCGCCATCAGGATGTGATTGCCGATCAAATTGGTGAGAAAGATCTCATGCGGAACGTTGGCCTTCTTGATCTCTTCTTTGCTGACTTCGAAGCGCATAGGGCTGGGGTATTGGCTCGCGTGCAGAAAAATTCTCCATGGTACAGCAACCGCCGTCCAGAATCATCTGCGGTTTCTGGGCTGCGGACTGCTCCAGGGCGAAGATGTCCCGAAGTTTGGGGACCTGGCGTGCACCCACCCGCGGGTACCTGACTCAGCGACCGCCCTCGCGGCCTTCATCGGCGCTCCAAGGAGTGCCGGGCGACCGGGGGAAGAGGGACTCGCCGCTCGCCTTCGTCATCGATGTCCACGAGCGTGGCGGCCGCCTTGGGCACCGCTGGACTCGCGAGGCCAGCTCCGGGGGCTGTCCCTGACCGAGAAACCCGCGGTCGACCCGGAAGATGAAGGTCCTTCGCGTGGGATTCCGGGCCGAGGGCATTGCGCTGCCCCTGCGCAGCTCGGTCATCCATTGGGGCCCTGGGAGGCGATGGGGATCCGGCTCGTCTTCCGGCGGCTCCAAGACCGCATCGCGGATACCACCCGCCGGTGGCTCGTCCGGTCCGGCCACAGGGCCACGCAAGGCCCCAACGGGCCAATCGGGGAGCCAAACTACCCGAGTTGTGGATCCCCTCGAGGGCCCTCCGTCGGGGCCATCCCAGGCGCTGCCGCCCACTGGGTCAGGGTGCGGTCACCCTCCCCGGTGTCCCCATCAGGGGGTGACCTCAGCTGTCGGTGCAGGGAATTTCGGTCGCCCCCGTCGCGCGATCGTCGCGGCTTTCGGAGGGCTCGTCGACCTTCAGGGTCTCTTTGCCGAACCAGGAAAACACCACGAGGTACAGGGTGCCGGCAAGAATTCCGGCTACGGTTAAGCTGTCAACGATCATTGATTCGAGGCGAATGATTCGCCGCTCGCTGGCGAGGAAAACGCAGGTTCAGATAATAAGTACTTTCTAATGTAATTACAATCTGTACCTTTTGAAATCGAGAACCCCTTGGTTCA
Source organism: Chromatiaceae bacterium (assembly GCA_049284555.1). GTDB lineage: Bacteria > Pseudomonadota > Gammaproteobacteria > Chromatiales > Chromatiaceae > Thiodictyon. The sequence goes on from JBAPYD010000182.1 coordinate 1,809, forward strand.
AGTGCCCGATGGGTGACATTGATCAGTATTCGGATCGGGAAGACCGATCGCCGCTTGTGAGATCCCGCCCGGTGGACTAGCTTTGTAAGGGCTTGCGAATTGTCAATGCAATTTCCGCGGTGTTCCTCGACGCCACGTCGCAAGCACAACAAGAGTCGGAGGGTCAGGATCTAGACCGGAACCCTCCCGGTTGCGCCTTCGCCGTGGCGGCCCGAGTCCCACGCGGCGGACGCCCCCATCGCCCTCGAGGGTGGTGTCCATGTCGGATCATCGCACGCTCAAGTCCCTCCCCCCCGGGCCCCGTGCGCAGGCCGCCCACGAGGTGGGTCCCGCCGGGCGTATCGCCCGAATGTTCATCAACACCCCGGTCACCCCCATGCTGCTCATCGCGTGCATGTGTCTGGGCCTGATCGGGTTGTTCTTCACGCCGCGCCAAGAGGACCCCCAGATCTCGGTGCCGATGATCGACATCTACGTCCAGTACCCGGGCGCCTCGGCGGAGCAGGTCGAGAGTCTGGTCACCGAGCCTCTCGAGCGGATCATGATGGAGATACCCGGGGTGCGGCACCTCTACTCCGCGACCCAGCGAGGGGCCGCCATCGTCACGGTGCGCTTCCAGGTGGGCGAGGACATGGGCGAGTCCATCGTCAAGGTCCACGACAAGCTTCAGTCCAACATGGACAAGGTGCCGCCGGACGTGCGGATGCCGCTGGTGAAGCCGGTGAGCGTGGACGATGTGCCGGTGGTGACGCTGACCCTCTGGTCGAAGGAGGTGTCGGACTCCCAGCTGCGGACCCTGGCCCTCGACGTGCTGCAGCGGCTGGGGTCGGTGCCGAATACCGGCAAGGGCTTCGTGGTTGGCGGGCGGGCCGAGCAGATCCGGGTCGAGGTGCTGATGGAGCGCCTGGCGGGCTATGGAATCACCCTGGACCGCATCGCCAACACCATCAAGGGGGCCAACTCGGAGCTGGCAACCGGCGCCTCCGAGTCTGGCGGTGCGGCCTACGATGTCTATTCCGGGGCCTTCCTGCGCACCGCGGACGACGTGGCGCGCCTGGTGGTGGGGACGCAAGGGGGCCGGCCCATCTATGTGAGCGACGTGGCCGAGGTACGGCACATCCCCGAGGACGCGGTGCGGGTCGTGACCCACTCGACGGGCCCCGCCTACCAGGGACCGCTCCCCGCCGAGACGGAGCAGGCGGTGACCCTGGCCATCGCCAAGAAGGAGAAGACCAACGGCGTCACCGTCTCGCGGGCCATCCTGGAGAAGCTCGCGACCCTCAAGGGCAGCCTGATTCCCGACAACGTTCACGTGGAGGTGACGCGCAACTACGGCAAGACCGCCAACGACAAGGTCAACGAGCTCCTCAAGGCCATGTTCGAGGCGGCCATCATCGTCTCGATCCTGTGCCTGGTTGGCCTGGGGGCGCGCGCCGCATTCGTGGTCATCACCGTGATCCCGGTGGTCATCGTGCTCACCATCTGGTGGGCCATGATGGTGGATTACACCATCGACCGGGTGAGCCTGTTCGCCCTGATCTTCTCCATCGGCATCCTGGTGGACGATGCCACCGTGGTGGTGGAGAACATCTTCCGGCGCTGGCTGGAGGAGGGCGAGACCTCGATTGCCGAGGCGGTTCGTGCCGTGGATGAGGTGGGCAATCCCACCATCCTGGCGACCCTGACCATCATCTCCGCCCTGCTTCCCATGGGCTGGGTGAGCGGGCTCATGGGCCCCTACATGCGGCCCATCCCCGTGCTGGGCTCCTCGGCCATGGCCTTCTCGCTCTTCGCGGCCTTCGTCTTCACCCCCTGGTTCACCCTGAGGGTACGGCCGCGTCTGGAGGCACTCCACCGGGCGGAGCGTCGGGAGGAGAAGACCCGGCGCATCATCGGGCGGATGTACCGTCCCTTGGTGACGCCGCTCATCCTGCATCCCCTGCTCGGGTGGGTCTTTCTCATCGGGATCATCGCGGGGACCGCTGCTGTCTGCGCCTTGTTCTATACGCAGACGGTGCCCGTGAAGATGCTGCCCTTCGACAACAAGCCGGAGTTCAGCGTGGTCGTGAACCTGCCAGAGGGCACGGCCCTTCCGGTCACCGCGAACGTCCTCCATGAGCTGGCCAACAAGGTGCGCGAGATCCCGGAGGTGACCGCCGTCCAGACCTACGCCGGGACGTCCCAGCCCTTCAACTTCAACGGCATGGTGCGTCACTACTACCTGCGCCAGAACCCCTGGGAGGGGGACTTGCTGGTGATGCTCAAGGACAAGAAGGAGCGGGAGCGCGGCAGCCATGCCATCGCAACCGCCGCCCGGACCCTCCTGACCCCGGTAGCCGAGTCTCTCGGGGCGCGCATCGCCGTGGTGGAGATGCCGCCTGGGCCGCCCGTCCTCCAGACCGTGGTGGCGGAGGTCTATGGGCCGACGGCCGAGGTACGTCGACAGACCGCACGGGACCTCCGGGGGATCTTCGAGGAGGTCCCGAACATCGTGGACGTGGATACCTACATGGCGGAGCCCCACGATTACTGGCGGTTCCAGGTCGACACGGAAAAGGCGGTGCGTCGCGGCGTCTCGGTGGATGCGGTCAATCAGAACATCGCCATGGCCATGGGCGGCTTCCGGCTCGGCGACGTCAAGCGTGGCACCGTGCTCGAGCCCACCTACATCGTGCTCCAGGTGCCGCTCGCCAACCGTGCCCAGCTCTCGCGGCTCGGCAGCCTTCCCATCGCCACCCCGAGCGGCGAGATCGTCCCCCTGGCGGAGCTGGGCCACTTCGTCAAGGTTCCCGAGGACCCGATCATCTATCACAAGGATCTGCGTCCCATGGAGTACGTGGTCGGCGAGATGGAGGGCTTCCTGGGGGCCCCCATCTACGGCATGTTCGGTGTCGAGGACAGACTGAAGGACTACCGTTCGGCCGACGGCGCCCAGATCACGGGGATGCCCTGGGGACTGATCGGGCCGCCCAAGGAGGACTCGGTCTCCGGTTTCGAGTGGACGGGCGAGTGGACCGTGACCTACGAGACCTTCCGGGACATGGGGCTGGCCTTCATGGCGGCGCTCCTCCTGATCTACGGCCTCATCGTCTGGCAGTTTCGGGACTTGGCGCTCAGCGGACTCATCATGGCCCCGATCCCGCTCACCCTCATCGGCATCATTCCGGGGCACTGGATCATGGGTGCCGAGTTCACCGCCACCTCGATGATCGGTCTGATCGCGCTGGGCGGCATCATCGTGCGCCAATCGATCCTGATCGTGGAGTTCGTCAAGATCGAGGTGGCCAAGGGGCGCAACGTGACCGATGCGGCCCTGACGGGGGCGGAGATCCGCATGCGGCCCATCCTGATC